>CAZHUP010000222.1:0-4486 GCA_964535495.1 uncultured Rhodohalobacter sp. | reverse complement strand
ACCCTTATTACTTGATCATCAACCTCGCCATCGGCGGTAGCTTAGGTGGTCAGATCGATCCAAACGCCTTTCCCCAAAGTTTTATCGTAAAAGATATCAAAATCTACCAATAACAAAAAAAAACGCTTATTTTTCCATAAATAAGCTTTTTTTTAACAAAAAAGCAACAATGAAACCAACGTCAAATATCGCAACCTGCTAAACAATCCAAAAGCGACGAAAGTCACTGAATGTCCATCCATACAATACCTTGTGCGTTTCGATACTTTGTGAAATCAATATAGAAGGTGAAAAAGACCTCAAAATTGAAAAAACAAACATATGATTAATTATAGTTAGTCCACTAACAAAGAAAATTTAATCGGGCTTTAAGCCCACACATAGTAGATTTAAAGATTATTAAAAAGCGGCGCCTCAAGGCGCCGCTTTGGCTAGTTTATCGTTTTGCTTTGTAATGGGTGTGCAATAATTCATGCGCTTTTTCCCCGGCAGGCTCACCGAGATAGGTTGAATACAAGTTAGAAACAGCCGAATTGTCGTGGGCTTTTCTAACCTTTCTTAAACGGTCTACTTGATAGATGGTTTGAATTCGTTCTATCGCTTTTTCATGGGTGGTACCATATGGTTGTCCACCGCCACCAACACAACCGCCTGGACAAGCCATCACTTCGATAAAGGCATAAGGACTCTTGCCTGATTTTACCATTTCTGCGATGGTTCTTGCGCTTGCTAAAGTATGGGCTATGGCTATTTTGTAGGTATTGCCTGCGATTTCAACATCAGCTTCACGAATTTTACCGGTGCCCCTGACTTCGTTGAATTCCAGTTGTTTGAGCGGTTTGTTTTCTAAGACTTCTTTAACCGTTCTTAACGCGGCTTCCATGACACCGCCTGTCGCACCGAAGATGGCGGCTGCACCACTGGTCATCTCATCGGGCTTGTCAAACGGTCTTTCTTTAAGATTGTTAAAGTTAATGCCCATTTGTTTAATCATTTTGGCCAGTTCTCTGGTGGTAAGGACTGTATCGACATCATAATCTTTTTTGTTGATGGACATCTCTTCGCGTTTGGCTTCGATCTTTTTCGCGGTACAAGGCATGATCGAGACGACATGGATGTCTTTAGGATCAATGCCTTCTCTTTGCGCGTAATAACTTTTTGCTAGGGCGCCAAACATCTGTTGTGGTGATTTACAGCTGGATAGATGGTCGATGATTTCGGGATATTCGTGCTCGACGTAATTAATCCAGCCTGGACAACAGGAAGTCATCAAAGGTAAGGAACCACCATTATTGATGCGATTAATCAGTTCGTGACCTTCCTCCATAACCGTTAAATCGGCTGTGAAGTTGGTGTCAAAGACTTTGTCAAAACCAAGCATTTTAAGCGCCGAGGTAAGTTTACCCGTAACAATACTGCCTAGGGGTAAATCCAACTCCTCACCTAAAGAAACGCGAATCGCTGGGGCAACTTGGACAATCACATGTTTTTTGGGTTGATCCAAGACTTGCCATACTTGATCGGTATCGTCTTTTTCCATAATCGCCCCAACAGGACATACGCTGGAACACTGTCCGCAGTAAGTACAAAAGACTTCATTTAAGGTTTTGCCGTAGGCAGGGGCAATCACAGAATCTTGAGAGCGTCCGATAATATCTAAGACGCCAATGCCTTGTATACTTTTACAAACATCAATACAGCGTCCACATTTGATACAACGATCAGGGTTACGTGTCAATGAATGCGATGAGGTATCGTTTTCTCTTGGTATTAAGACACTGTCAAAACGATTGGCATCAATACCCAAATTATCGGCCAAGGTTTGTAGTTCACAGTTTTTATTACGGACACAGGCGGTGCACGAGGCATCGTGATTGGCTAAAATCATTTCCGTAATCGTCTTACGTGCATTGAGCGCCCTTGGTGAATTAACTTTGACTTCCATGCCTTCATAAACCGGCGTGGAACAAGCGGTTACCAGACCTTTTTGACCGACGATTTCAACTGAACAAACGCGACAGTCACTTTTGATATCTAAATCTGGATAGTAACATAAGCTCGGAACTTTGATGTTGTGTTCTTGCGCGGCTTCCATGATCGTTGTCCCTAAATCAACGCGCATCTCAATATTGTTAATTTTAATTTTAGGCATGGGTTTCGCCTCCTTTGGATAAGGATGCTTCTATACGTCTTAAAAAGGTACCTCTGAAGTAATGTAAGGCTGAAATAATCGCGGTTGGCGCGGTTTGACCAAGCCCGCACAAAGCGGTTTGATGAATGACCCGCGCATGGTTTTCTAAGGTTTGCATGTCGCTTTCCTTGGCTTCAAAATCCAAAAACCGTTGTATGTTTTTGATAAGGTGGATATTGCCTTCACGACAGGGCGTACACTTGCCACAAGATTCGTACGTGAAGAATTTTGCGATGCGACTCAATATTTCAAATAGATCAAAGGCATCATCAATCACAATAATCGCGCCAGCCCCTGTTTTAGATTCAAATTCTTCAAACCGTTCAAAATCGATGAGCATATCTAACATGTATTCAGGAATAATCGGACCACAGGCTCCGCCGAGTTGCACCATCTGAATCTTGCGACCCTCAAAAACCCCACCACCGAGTTCTTCAATAATCTTGCGGATGGAAACCCCAAAAGGCACTTCAAAGACGCCTTTGTTTTTAATATTACCCGATAAACTAATTAACTTGGTACCCGTAGAAGAAGGGGTGCCAATCTTTTGATAAGCAAGCCCACCGATATCTATAATCACCGGTAAGGTCGCAAAGGTTTCAACATTATTAATCAGAGTCGGTTTATCAAACAAGCCTTTCGAGGTTGGAAAAGGCGGTTTAACCCGGGTTCTACCGGCTTTGCCTTCGAGTGATTCCAACAAAGCAAATTCTTCACCACAAACATAAGACCCCGCACCACTGCGGATTTCAATCTCAAATGAAAGGCCACTATCTAAGATGTTTTCGCCCAAAAATCCATTTCTTTTAGCATCATCAATGGCTTTTTTCATCACGACAATCTGTTTGGCAAACTCCCCACGTATATAAATAAACCCTTTTTTTGCATGGGTCATATAGGCCGCAATTAACATACCTTCAAGAATTTGGTGTGGGTCGTTTTCCATCAAATAACGATCTTTAAAATTGCCCGGCTCACCTTCATCGGCATTACAGACGATATACTTGGGTTGATCACTTTCTTTGGCCAAGGCCATCAACTTGATATGTACAGGAAAGCCAGCCCCACCACGACCTTTTAGTTTAGATGATTCAATTTCATCATGTAAATCGTAGCGATCCTTTTTCAAAGCACGTTTAAAAACCTCGTAAGCGCCGTGTTTCATTGCATCCTCAATCTTTAAAGGATCGATTTTACCAATCCGACTTGTAATCAGTTTTTTCTCAAGCATGGTTTTCACCTCGGTAATCCGCGATGATGGCTTTGAGTTTGTTTAAAGTCAAATTGCCATAGATTTTATCGTTGATCCTTATCGCTGGGGCTTTATCACAATGGCCTAAACAACTGGTATGTTCTAAGGTAAACAAACCATCTTTCGTCGTTTCATCCATATCAACCCCCAGCAAATCTTTTACGCTTTTTAAAACATCAAACGTCGCACTGAGATGACAAGGGACATCGTGGCATACCTGAACAATGTATTTACCTCTTTTTTTAAACGAAAAAAAGGAATAAAAAGAAACGACGCTACACACCCTGCTTTCAGGAATGCTTAGGTGGTCGGCAATTTCTTTTAATTCGCTTTGTTCAAAATGTTGCGTTGGTTTTTCTTTTTGATACGCCAGTAAAATTTCAATTAAGTAATCTTTTCTTTTGGGATACTGCTTTAAGACATCACTTAATGGCATATTAAGCTCCTTTCTAAAGGTTTTATTAAATGAAACCATGGGAGCTTTAGAAGTCGGTCTTGTTGTAACCATGGTAAAATTTACCCGTTACAAGTAAGCAAAAATCAGTTGATTATATTTTACTACAATCTATAATACAAATCAATGATTTATAATACAAATATAAAAAGATGCAACGCCTATTAGATGCCTTGCGTTAGGAAGTTTGCTATACTAAAATTACCTAGTTCTAAAAGGGGCACAAGGGCCATTTGAACAAATAATCACAATGGCCCTTGTGCCCCTTATGGTCGCGGTTATATCGATTATAGTAGATGTCTTGCTTGCCCAAATTAAACACAAATTAGGCTTTTAACTACCGTTTTTTTGCTTAGTTATCACAGGCTTTTTGGTTCTTTTATTTGAGGTGCCGCGGGAGGGGGTGCCATTATTTTGGTAGGGTTTTTCGTCATGCGCACCATCGTTTTTATAACCAACCTGTTCACCGTTATTTTTTTACCTTAGAGATTCACCGCCTTTAAAGGAAGATAACAAACCTGATTTATCATGGTCTATAAAATAGTAGAATACTAAAAATATCGCTTAATGGCGATATTTTTGCTATTAT
>CAZHUP010000221.1:0-4506 GCA_964535495.1 uncultured Rhodohalobacter sp. | reverse complement strand
ACCCCTATAAAATTTACCCTGTGTTCTCTCTAACACAACTCTTTTTCAAACTATCCTCCCTGTACAAACCAAAATCTTATCTCTTTTGTCAGGACTGAGTAGTTAAGAAAAAAATACACAATTTAAAAGCTAATACGTACGTAAAAATGCTTAAACCCCGGTCAGGCCGATTAGAATACGTTAACACTAAGGCTCTCAGTTTTCCCGGCATGACTATTTATTGGTCAGCGTGGGAATTTAACTGATTTTGAAGAAGCCCCATATCTTTCAGCTCATCCTTAAATGTATAGGTAGGCACGATCTCCTGCAGTGAACCTCTCAGTGAAGACGTAGCATCTTTCTCAATAAGATTGAAAAGGTTTGTAATCTTCATCTCCAGCTCTAATTTTGAGAGTTTACGGCTGCAAACTGCTTTGAATATCTCCACGTGCTCCGTTTTTAATACCCCTTCCTCAGCATTCAAAAGCTCTTCAAACAGCTTCTCACCGGGGCGCAACCCGGTCACCTTGATATCTATATCCACATCCGGCTCTAACCCATGCAGGCGAATTAAATCGTGCGCCATGTCAATAATCTTAACAGGTTCACCCATATCGAGTACAAACACTTCTCCCCCCTCTCCCATGGAACCGGCCTGCATTACAAGCAGTACAGCCTCAGGAATCGTCATGAAGTATCTCTTCATCCGTTTATCTGTCAGTGTAACCGGGCCGCCATTTTTGATCTGATCCATAAATAGAGGAACAACTGAGCCTCTCGAACCCAATACATTCCCAAATCGTACCGAAATAAATTTAGTCACGCACTCGTCGTTGAACGACATACATATCTCTTCAGCAACACGCTTGGTCGCTCCCATTACGTTTGTAGGATTGACTGCTTTATCGGTAGAGATCATGACAAATTTATCTACCATATATTTACACGCAAGCTCCGCAATATTTCGCGTACCCCCGATATTAACCTTCACGGCCTCTTCCGGATAGCTCTCCAGCATAGGAACATGTTTATAGGCAGCAGCATGAAAAATCACATCCGGCCTGTAAAAGTTTAAAATCCGGTCCATTTTGTGTTCGTCGATTACACTGGCCACGCAGGGTATTAAATTAACATCAGAATGCTTTAACTCATTTTCTACGTGAAAAATCTCAGTCTCATCAACATCCAAAGCAATGATGCGGGCAGGATTTAGCTTAATACACTGTCTTACAAGCTCACTTCCTATCGACCCACCGGCACCTGTCACAAGAACCGTCCTATTTGTAATACTGTCTGTAATCGATTGCATATCCAGGGTCACCGGGTCACGTCCCAGAACATCCTCAATACTGATGTCCCGAATATTTTTAATCCCAACAGGATCGGCAGTTAAGTGATGGAAGGATGGTAATATTTTAATCTCCATTTTAGGACGAAGACTCTTTACCCGATCTATAACATCCCTCAACTCTTTTTTAGGCAGTTCCGGATAAGCAACAATCAGCATTTCAACCGGACTGGACTCAATATATTTATACATATCTCCAATCCCACCCCTGCAGTGCACGCCATGAATCATTACACCGGGAATGCTTCGTTCATCAAAAATTGCATGCACAAAAAGATTCCAGCTGCTATTTCTTCTGATATCTCTTAAGATCTGCTCACCCTCCGATCCTCCACCCAAAAGAACGGTATGCTTTTTGTCTTTGCCGGGAAGGTCGATCATTTCTATAACAACACGTTTACTAATTCTAAAGGCTCCAATTAATAAAATGCTGTTCGCCAATACCAAAGCCATATAATTCAGTTCGGTATGGCCCGGCTCCCATAGTATATTTGAAACTACAACTGTAAAAAGACCCCCTGCGGTAATTCCCAATGCGAGCCTTATCAGCTCCCTTAAACCTGTATAGCGCCAGGTTACCACATACATTTTAAAAAGGCCTAATCCACTGAGGATAGATACGATCATCAGTAACGAATAGCCGATCACAGAAGAAAACTGTTCCTCTAGTACCGTAAACAAAAGCTGGTAAGCAATGGCACAGGAAAGGATAATTCCAATCATGTCGCCGGTTAACAGTACCGCCCCCCTCGTATACTTATTGAGAAACTTATACTTTTTATTAAACTCTTTGAACTTCATTATTTCCTACTCTCATTCTCAATTTTAAAAATCGAACTAACTGTTGAAACAAAAATAACTAATTCCCTAATTCTAACTTTTACCCTGTTAGGCTTTTTTACCTAAGGTTTGAAATTGGTTCAGTAAGCTATCTAATTATGACCAAAACTCTGATTACAATCTCTTAATCATATACACTTTAACCGTATCGTTCTGCCTTTCTTAAATTAAAACAGATATATAATATTTAAACTTCTACCCGCCATTCATCAACGCATTTAAATTTTCGATAACAAAATTCTTCTCCTCGTCGGTAAGATTGCTTCCGGATGGCAGACAAAGCCCGTGTTCAAACAGAAACTCTGACACTCCGTTATTATACATCACGCTATCTTTATACAATGGCTGCAGATGCATCGGCTTCCATAACGGCCTGCTCTCAATGTTACACTTCTCCAAACCTTCTCTGATATCTTCCCTGCTGATTCCCCCGGTTTTTTCCGGATCAACCAGTATTGTGGTTAACCATCTATTACTATAGTACCCATCAGGCTCTTGCAAAAAATAGATCCCTGATTCGCTGCCATCATCTTGAGAAAAAGCTGTCCCGCCCCCGCTGTACCAAGCTCCCTTGAGACTCTCAAAGTAGAGTTGATGCAGAGATCGTCTCGCCTCTACGCGATCATCCAGTACTTTCATCTGCCCTCTGCCAATTCCGGCAACGATGTTACTCATTCGATAATTGTAACCGAGCTCAGAATGTTGGTAGTGAGGAGCATCGTCCCGTGCCTGGGTTGATAAAAACCGCGCTTTTTTGATGAGTTCTTCATCATCACTCAAAAGAGCCCCGCCGCCGGAAGTAGTGATAATTTTATTCCCGTTAAAAGATAAAACCGACATTTTACCGAATGTACCGCACTTTCTTCCATTTATTGATGAACCCAGGGCTTCAGCAGAATCTTCTACTACCGGTACGCCATACTTTTCAGCAACATTTAATATTCTCTCCATTTTTGCGGGCATGCCGTATAGGTGAACCACTACGATCGCCTTTACTTTATCCCCTCTTTCTCTCAGGGCTTTCTCCAGCAGCTCCGGATCCATATTCCAGGTCTCCGGCTCTGAGTCGACAAATATTGGCTTCGCGCCCCGGTATTTAATTGGATTGGCCGTTGCTGCAAATGTAAACGACTGACAAATCACCTCATCCCCCGGCTGAACACCACAGAGAATCAAGCCCAGGTGAATTGCAGCTGTCCCTGTTGTTACAACCGCTGCATGTTTTCTCCCCGTGTAATTCTGCAGATCTTCTTCAAAGCCATTTACGTTCGCCCCAAGAGGAGCGATCCAGTTCGTGTCGAATGCTTCTTGTACAAAGCTGATTTCCTCTCCGCCCATATGAGGAGATGACAGATATATTCTTTTCAAAGCAGGTTTTTGTATTAAGTTTAAGTATTTAACATGAGTTCGAAATAAGAAATTCTGAAAAGTGTCTCCCCTCCTTCGTAAGGAGGGGCCGGGGGTGGTTTTTAGATTTCATTGAAGATTTGTACTTAATAAATTAGCTCATCAACCTAAATCAACCACCCCTAAATCACTTCGTGGGAATCGCTTTGCTCGGAGCCCCTCCTTGAAAAAGGAGGGGACTTCTTATCTAGCCAAATTCAATGACTTCTTATTGAACTCTAGTTGTTGTAATAAAAGTAGTTACAATTTTGTCACTATCAATGCAGATTAAGAGTAAGTTCATAAACATTACACCTTTCTAATTATCTCATAAAAGCCTCTGATTTCGGTTTTCTTTTTATAGATTTGTTCTTCATGTTCTTAGGAAGAAATCATGGAGAGATTTCAACAACCAATAAAATTATATATATGAAAAGCGTTATTTATGCAGCTTCTTTTGCAATATTAACCACTCTATTTACTTTTATCACTACAAATAATGCCATTGGCCAGGGAGTGCAAATCGGGGTCTCGGCAGGAGCAAATGTAAGTTCCCACTTAAAAAACTTTCTGTTTGAAGACGGAGATATCAATCTCGACTTCAACCCCAACCCAAAGTTTGGAATAAATGGGGGATTAATTGTAAGGGTACCCATCAATGAGTCACTTCGATTTCATGCCGAGCCATCTATTGCCATGATTGGCGCAAAATATGATGATAGTTTTGAACTGCGGGGATTTAACTTCCAAACCGACAGCAAAGTAGACCTGCTCTACTTACAGCTGCCTCTCTTGGTTCAGCTCAGCACGGTTCCGCCTGAGCGCACCGTATACGGGCGACAGCGAGCCGAGACTACATACCACCTCACGGGCGGCTTTTATGGAGGGTACCTGCTTGATGCAACATTTACCGGTACCAACCGAGGAGCTCCAATAGGCATTCAATTTGAAGG
>CAZHUP010000220.1:0-4544 GCA_964535495.1 uncultured Rhodohalobacter sp. | reverse complement strand
TGAATAAAAAAAGGTGATGATCAAAAAGATCATCACCTCAAAAGTACGAAATGTTAGATCAATTAACCTGAACAGTATTAAAACGGCAGGTCATCATCCATATCGTCAAAAGAGTCATCCAGATTCACTGATGCTTTGGCCGGTTTGCTTCCACCTGAATTTTGTGAAGCTCCTCCTCCACTCTGGTCGCCCTTACTGTCTAACATCTGCATGTTAAACGCCTTAACTTCTGTAGTATACCTCTTTTGACCTTCTTTATCTTCCCATTCACGGGTTTCCAGTTTGCCCTCAAAGTATACCAAGGATCCTTTTTTCAGATACTGCTGGCAAATTTCAGCCAACCGGTTCCAAACCACTACACGGTGCCATTCGGTCTTCTCCTGAAGTTCTCCGTTTCTGTCCTTGTACCTGTCGGTAGTTGCCACACTCATATTCGCAACAGCTGCGTTGGATTGAGTATATCTCACATCAGGATCTGCTCCCAATCGTCCGATTATCATCACTTTGTTTAATGAACTCATAATTAGTCAATCATTTTTTGTTAACGTTCTATCTATAAGAACAGAATTTTTTAACTCCCTTACAGAATTTCTTAAAAAAATTTATCTAAGTGCGCTTTCCAATTCTAAAGAAGCGTCACTTCCTTCGTCCCTATACTTAATAATAACAGGGCAGTAAGCAGATAATCCCTGTTGTCTTGCCCACTCATTTTTTATTGGTCTTGAACCGGGTATTACAATCGCATTTTCCGGAATGGGTGAACCTTTACCGAGTAGTTTTTCATTCACACAATCGTAAACAGGAACGGACTTTGAAAGTGTTACACCGGGTGCAATTACGGCTCCTTTTTTAATTAAAATCCCTTCAACAATAACAGAACCTGCTCCAATGAAGCAGTCATCTTCAATCACAACCGGACTTAATCCCACAGGCTCCAAAACACCCCCAATTTGAACTCCGGCAGAAAGGTGAACATTCTTCCCAACCTGAGCACAAGAACCAACTAAGGCGTGGCTGTCAATCATAGTCCCTTCATCAACATAGGCACCAATATTAACATACGCAGGTGGCATAATGATAACACCTTTCGCTACATAAGCACCCCTGCGAACCGACGATCCGCCCGGTACAAGCCGAACTCCATCTTCGGCTTCGAACATTCGCGGCGGAATATTATGCTTATCTACAAATCCGTCATAAATGCCGCCATAATTGACGTTATTCCCCGCTTTGAAGGCTGATAAAATGGCCTCTTTCACTTCGATATTAGCACTCCAGGTCTCACCGTTCTTTTCAGCGGCTCTGACTGTTCCATCTTCAAGTTGATCTAAAACTTCTTCCCAATTCATATTAGTTGTTAATTTTTTGATACCAGTTAATAATTTCTTCGTCAGCTTGTTTCAATTGATCTAAATTCATCCTCTCCTTCTCAGTGAGCGGCAATCGAAGTGTTGAACTTTTAATGATTCCTTTCTGATGCAATAAAACTTTTGCAGGAATTGGATTGGGTGCGCAAAAAAGTGCCTCCACAGCACGCTTCCAAACTGGAAATAGTGAGTCCGTTCTTCCCCCCAAACATAGCTCTACATACTTTGCTGTTTCTTTAGGCCAAACATTTGAGGCAACAGAAACCAGCCCGGATGAACCGGCCGATGCAAAAAATGGCATTAGTGCGTCATCACCACTAAACATAGAGAGTTTTGGAACCATTTCCCTAAACGCTTGATAATCTTCAATACTGCCACTCGCTTCTTTAACTGACCAAAAGTTTGAATGATCAGACAGCTCTTTGATGACCGCTGGAGGAATCTCCACACCGGTACGTGACGGGATATTATAAATCATGCACGGTTTTTCAGAAACATCCATCAATTCCTGAAACCAGTTCCTTTGTCCTACAGGTCCGGGCTTCGCATACAATGGTGCAACAAGCAGAAATGCATCCACTTTCTTATTACAATATTCAATCCACGTTTTCTGCTTCTCTATTTGAAATCCGCCAACTCCCACCATTACAGGAACCGACAGCTCCATTTTCTCCGCAAAATCGACTATCTCCTTTTTTTCATCATCGTTAAGTGCCAGTCCCTCCCCGGTACTTCCGATTAAGAGAATACCGTTCCCGGCCGATTCCTGCCGGCGAATCAGTTTTTCAAGATCATCGAAATGAATATCACCCGACTTTTTCATTGGGGTGATGAGTGCTGTCCAAAGTTTTGTATTAATCATAATAGTTTTGAAAATTCCTGATCAAAAATTGATGAAAACGGATAAACTCCCGGTTCTATTTGCGGATTTTTCAGTAGATATTCCGCCGTCCAAATAGCACCCTCAGCAAATAGTTTCCTGTTATGAGCTTCATGCTTCAGATAAATAGATTCATTTTGAGTTTTAAGATGTAAATTATGAATACCTTTCACATCACCCTGCCTGTCAGACGATATTGAAGCATCGCGTCCCAGCCATTCTCGCCAGGAAAGCGCCGTTCCGCTGGGAGCATCTTTTTTATGAACGTGATGCACCTCGTGAATATGGTATTCGGGATCATTTAAAAAATCACCACCTCTACCTAAAATGTCCAACGCTTTTCGAATCAAGTTCATCCCTAAACTAAAATTAGAGCCTATCACCCATTTAGCATTTTCACCTTTTACCAGATCTGGCAACTCTTTGGGCCAGGCATAGCCTGTTGTGCCCCAAACGGCCGGAATTCCGGATTCCAAAACAATCTCACTCACTTCTTTTGCAGCCTCGCCGGGTACAAATATGATTGCGGCATCTGTCTCCTTTAATTTTTCAGCAGTAATACTACTTTTTGAGTCATAGCAAACAGCCTGAGAACCCAATAGTTTTGCCACGGCACTTCCCGTTTTACCTGTCCCTATTACGGATACTTTCATAATATTTTATTGAATAAATCTTTCGTGTAATTTTTGAACAACTTCCTCAGCACTTTGCTGATCTACAAGAAAACAGAGATTATGAGAACTGGCTCCATGGCATATTAATCGCACATTTATGCCTTCCAATGAGCTAAAAACAGGACCACTCAATCCTGAAGTAGTATGCAGGTTATTCCCAATTAAAGCAATCAGAGAGAGGTTCTGCTCGATTTCAACTTCGCAGAATGTTTTCAGTTCACTCACAACTTTTTCCGGCAAATTGTCTATGCCCGGTGTCCCTGAATTTGTATCTAAGGTAAGTGAAACACTCACCTCACTGGTAGTTACAAGGTCAACGCTGATTTTATGGTTCGACAAAACCTGAAACAGCCGAGCTAAAAATCCGTGCCTGTGAAGCATATCAAGGCTGTGTACTGTAAGTAAAGTTTGATTTCTCCTTAAACTGATTGCCCGAATTGGAGGTTTTTCTTTCGTGCTTTTCATGATCCAGGTGCCTGGGAGGTGCGGTTCCATACTTGAACCCACATACACACGAATATTTTTCCGAATGGCCGGAACCATCGTTGCAGGATGCAATACTTTTGCACCAAAAACAGAAAGTTCTGCAGCCTCGTCGAAACTGATTTCCGTGATTGGCTTTGCCTTTTTTACTATTCTGGGATCCGTTGTATAAACAGCCGTTACATCTGTCCAGATTTCTAACACATCTGCATTGACGGCTTCTGCAAACAGTGCTGCAGAATAGTCACTTCCTCCTCGTCCAAGTGTAGTAGTTACTCCGCTTTTTGTACGGCCAATAAATCCTTGAGTCACAAAACAACTATCTTTCAAATGCGGCAGAATTCTGGTTTCAGCACTTCTTCCTATCACTTCTATTTCAGGTTCTGCCGAACCATGATCGTGATCTGTTTGGATAATATCACGCGCATCCAGCCACTCCACCTTATCTCCTATCGATTCCCGAAGCACATAAGAAAAAATTGTGGATGATAGAAGCTCACCAAAGGAAAGCACATCATCACTATACTGTAGTGTTGCAGATTTTGATGATTCAACCTTCTCTTCAAGCCCATTTATTAGGAGCTCCACCCGGGACCTGGCCTCATGTTTGAGCTCAAGCTTGTCGCAAATTTGAAAATGTTTCTCTCTTATCTGGTCGATAATCTTTAGCTTCTCATTCAGATCTTTAACACCAATGAGTGTTGTTAAGAGATTTGTTGTGCCGGATGTAGCACTTACTACGATAATTTTTTTGTCGTTGTCTGATTTTACAATATTGGCACAGCGCTTCATAGCCTCATAATCGGCCATGCTGGTACCACCAAATTTTGCAACTTTAATCAAGTCTGGCATCTATTATTTTTCATTTTTAGTGGTGCGAATATAGTAATTTAGAACCCATAATTCACCCGGTTTAATCACTCTCTTTTCTACAGATCGGATTTATTAACGAAATGTTCCGGTCCTTACATTTGTTATTCAATCTATTGCAATCTCTTATGTTCTAAACTATAGATTTGAATAAAAGATTTTGTATTTTGTTCGACTAAGACAGATGGCGGTGTTATTTGATATCGCTCTTGGAACAAGAAGTTTAATTAAATCAACCGGGTGATTATTCATGCCAAGCGGAAAGAAAAG
>CAZHUP010000219.1:0-4588 GCA_964535495.1 uncultured Rhodohalobacter sp. | reverse complement strand
ACACCGAACGATGATTGGACTGTCTGTAACGTGAAACTTGATGTCTGAAAAACCCATCAGCCTGCAACTGCAGCATGCCGACGGGGTGAACACTCTTTTAAATTTCATCCGAACCTTTAGGCATCATGAAGATGTTATATCGAATGAAGTGATCCGATTCAAATTATCCCAAAAAGTCAACGAATCACTCCCTTCATCTCCCTTTACGATGTTAATGATTACATCAGGGATGGTTTAATAAACGAAGTGAAGCATTTAAAAGGAATACAGCAACATGGAAAAAGAGACGCGCTTAAAAATCAAAATTTCGGAAGCTGCAACAGAACGATATCTCAGTAATCCAAGATTTACGATACAATCACTTGCAAAATCATTGGATATGGATGCGAAGGATATTTTTGACCTCTTCCCTAACCGCAGATCCATCCTTGACTATTTTTACGAGTCAAGGCTCCTGCTCTATAAAGAATCACTCGAGAGACTCGAAGAATACGATGAGTTTTCACTGAGTGAAAAGTTAAATCACCTATTCCTAACTCTGCTCGATTCTTTCGAAGATCATCGGGAATTCACCCTCACTACATATAAGGAGATGGTTGCCTGGGACAAACGACGAAATGCGTTCAGAAGATTATTCAAAGAAGAGCTGAGGGAGATTTTTAATAGAGATCCGAAGGTTGCCCGCTCCTCCTACATTATTCAAAATGAACTGCTTTGGAAGTCTATCCTGTTGCAGTTCCACGGGCTCATTGCTTTTTGGGCAAATGATTCAAGCAGGATGAGAGAAAACAGTATGGCCCTGGCCGACAAATGGAGCTCATTCATCGAAGAGATATTCTACACCAAGATTATCGATAAGGGATTTGATCTCGGAAAGTTCCTGTGGATGAACTCATCGCTGAACCAATGCATAACAAGTGATAGTTTTAAAATTCCCGCCCTTTGCAAGTCGGAGCAAGATAATCAGGAGAAGCAGAATGAGTGATTTTCCATCCTCGAAGTTTGACCGTGGTAAAATATTTGCTAAAACAGGATTTAATGTCGGTAAAAACTATGCTAAACATTATTTGAAGTCGATCGCTTCAGGCAACGGTGATAAAAAAGCACTTCACAAGCAGACCGCGGAAGAGGTGTTCAGTGAGTTCACAAAACTTCGAGGTACAGCTTTAAAGATTGCTCAGTCCTTCAGTATCGACCAGGGGTTTCTGCCTGATGAATTTGCTGAGGTAATGACAAAAGCCCAGTATAGTGTTCCGCCAATCAATCGTTCACTGGTTCGGAGTATTATCAAAAAGGAGTTGGGGAATTATCCTGAGCAGCTCTTTAAATCGTTTGATTCTCAAGCAATGGCTGCTGCCTCCATCGGACAGGTGCATCGTGCTACACTGAAGGATGGCACTGAGGTAGCCGTTAAAATTCAGTACCCGGGAGTGCGGGATACCATCTCATCCGACATCGCACTGGCAAAGACCCTGCTCAAGCGAATTGTCTCTGAACCCGGAACTATAGAAGAGTATATCGAAGAGGTGAAACAGACGCTCATCATGGAGACAGACTACATTCTTGAAGGCAAGTCGATGGAGCGATTCCACGAGCGGTTTGCTTCTGAGACTGTAGCTACTCCCCGATGGATTAAAGATTACTCTACTGAGAGGATTTTGACCATGACCTATCTGGAAGGTCAGCATCTGAATGAGTTTTTAAAGTCTGATCCCCCACAGGATCAAAAAAATCGATACGGCCAGTTGATGTGGGATTTTTTCCACAATCAGATCAAATCAGTTTCTGATGGAATTCTTGAATTTCACGCCGATACACACCCAGGCAATTTTCTTCTGACCACTGATGGAAAACTTGGCGTGATTGACTTCGGTTGCGTGAAAACATTTCCGGAAGATTTTTTCTATAAATATCTGATGCTTCTTCCCACCCACCTTAACAGAGATGAAGATGCAATTCTAGAACTGTATAACGAGCTCGGCGTTTTAAAAGGTGATCCTAAAACCAAACCTCGCGAGAAGCAATTTTACGATTTTGCATTGAACTACGGGTTCACGTTCGCCCTGCCCTATCTGGAGGACTCTTTTGATTTTGGAGATCCGGAGTATCGGCATCTAATCAGGCAGTACACAAAAAATGCGCCTATTACGAATGAACCGAGAGGCAATAAACACTTCATATACAGTACCAGGGTTCATCTGGGGCTATACCATTTTTTGATGAAGCTGGGAGCTACAATAGAGACAGAGAAGTCGAGAGAGATTGTGGAAGATGTGTTGGGAACGAGGGGTTCGCTTTAAAATAGCAGATATAAAAAAACCCGGACTGTATGAACAGACCGGGTTTAGATTTTTAATAACTAACGTTGGTTTTAATAACCTTCGTTTTGACGCATATTTGGATTCGCATTCATTTCAGCATTTGGGATAGGCAGCGCATAACGATAGTCGCCAAATGGCATGTCCTGACCATCATTAAATCTGGCAAATCCTGCAGGTGTAGGAGGATTTGGGATATCCATTTCGTGACGTGCAAGGTCGAACAACCTCTGCCCTTCAAGTGCAAGTTCAAGCCTTCTTTCAGCAAGAACATTTTCAGGAGTTCCCTCCGTATATACGGTATTGCTGCCTCTTTCTGATGAGATCTCATTGATAATTATGAGCGCCTCGGCCTGATCGGCAACATTTTCACTACGGGCCAGTGCTTCGGCCTTGTTCAGAAGTACTTCTGCATAGCGAATAAGTCTTACGTTATCGGTTCCAAGTTCATCTACATATTTACCCGTCATTCGATAACGACCGTCTCCCTCATCGGTAAGAAGGTCGCGGCGAGCATCGTCTTCATCATACGCATTGTAGAGATCTTCTGTAATCTCAACGTCTCCATAATTTGTATCGCGAAGAATCCTTGCAATGTTATCTACACCCAACCGATCTGTTTCGGAAAAGGCCAGCTCAAAGAGAGAACTGGGGCCACTGCCAGATGCCCATGCAGATACCAGATTATCGGCTGGAACCAGGTCAAATAGACCGGATCCGATCACCTCATCAGCCGCATCAATCGCTGCATCGAAGTCTTCTGTATAGAGATAGAACCTGGACTGCAGTGCTTTTACTGCATAGTAACCGATATTAGTCACACCGGTGTCAAAATCGGGCGACATCATATTAGCAGCAGTGTTCAGGTCATCTTCAATACTTGCCCATGCATCAGCAATTGGATCTCTTTCGGGGAAGAAATTCCCGTCATCATATGTTTCAACATAGGGAACTCCGTGCGCAGGATCTCCACCGTCAACATATTGTTGGCCAAATGCAAGCAGCAGATTGAAATGTGAAAAGGCACGCAATGCATACGCCTGACCTTTTACATGATCAACCATTGCTCCTGACTCTTCCAGTTCTGCATTGATTACGATATTTGCATTCGCAATTGCGGAATAAAAGTTATTCCAGATTCCGGCGGGATAGCCATGCGTTACCGGAAAATTAAAGTCGCGGTGATTTATAAAACGACCTGAATTTTCATTCGACCACGCATTATCCGACATCACATCGGGGCCTACATAAAAGTCTCGGCCATAGAGTCCCACACTGTTAAGTACGTCATGAACTCCCAGCACAAATGACTGCAGGTCTTGTACATCATTGATCGCCTCTTCTGTTGGTATATTCTGATCAACAGACGGCTCCAGTATATTTTCACAGCTTGCTAAAAAACCTGCTGTTAACAGCAGTACAAGCGAATATTTAATTAATTTCATCATTTATAATCTTCTGTTTTAGAAGTTAAATTTAACGCCAAAGGTAACCGACTTCATCGGTGGGGCAAACAGGTCCAGGAATCCGCTTGGATTCACATCAGGATCCATTTTAAGATCATCATCAAAGGTATGTGTCCAAAGATTGCGACCCTGGAAGAATACCGTTGCCGAGGTTAACCCTACATTTTGAAGTACCTGCGGTGGTATGTTGTATCCAACACTCAGGTCTGTCAATCTCAGATGGTCACCGTCATAGAGAAATCGGGTAGACGCCTGGTTTGAGTTGTTGTTACCACCTGCAACAGGTCTTGGATTTTCTGCAACATCGCCGGGCTCCTGCCATCTGTCGGCTTGACGTGCATACTGGCCAAATGCCCCAACAAACTGACCGTCTGAGCGCATGTAGTTAGCCCAGCCGTCATATACCTTATGTCCAAATGCATAGTAGAGATTAGCTGAGACATAGAAGTCGTAGACATCGACCCGGGTGTTAATTCCACCAAACAGGGTTGGTTGTGCATTGGCATCCTGCGAATATTCGGTTGCCGCATTCCAGGTGTTTGTGGTTGTTCTTCCTCCGTCACCATCATCCATATACCAGAGAGGATCACCATTATCAGGATCAACACCGGCCCACTCACGCATATACCAGGTATTTACAGCATACCCTTCCACAGCTACATATCGAGTGCCGGTAATAATTGTAATCGGATTGCCATCTGCATCGGTAGGCAGTGCAGTTACTTCATTTTCTACAGCTGTCATATTACCGCCCAGACTCCAATTTAGGTTTTGAGTGCGAACAAGGTTCATATTTATATCCAG
>CAZHUP010000218.1:0-4614 GCA_964535495.1 uncultured Rhodohalobacter sp. | reverse complement strand
AATCTGCTCCAGTGCTTTCACCATCATCGGCATGTTGATGAAATTGCTTCGCTGTCCCACATCAAACCGTCGTGCGCCGGATTCATACTCTTCTTCGTAGTCCACAAGACCGGCAAAATCCCGGCTGTTCTTGCGGACGATCCACCCCTCTTCCAGTGGAGTCCCATTGATCAATCGAGGACCAAAATATCCCAGCGCCGTTCCATAGGGACCCATCAGCCATTTATATCCCGCGCAGATCAGGGCATCCGGCTGAACCTTTTGAACATCAAACGGAAGAGCACCTACCGACTGCGTTCCGTCGATCACAAAATAGGCGTCATGAGCCCGAGCCTCTTCCCCGATCTCCTCCAGGTCAAACAGTGTTCCATCCGTCCAATGCACATTAGCCATCGCGACCAGGACGGTCTTGCTATCGATCGCTTCTAAGATTCGCTCATTCCAAACCTTTCCGCGATTCTCAAACTCTTTGGGAGTATCCACAATTTTCAATTCACAGTCATTCTCTTCACAAAACCGCATCCAGGGATAGACGTTGCTCGGGAACTGGTCGCCGGCAACCACAATATTCCCACCTTTTTTAGCGGGCAGATTCTTCGCTACAATTCCCATTCCGTAGGATACGGCCGGCAGGATCGCCACGCTCTCAGGAGAATCGGCGTGAACCAGTTTTGCAAAGAGAGATCGAACCTTTTCAGAATCCTCAAAGAAGTGATTGGATGTGACTTTCCACGGCCTCTTTTTGGACTGAACGCCTGAAATCCCAGCCTCTTCAACCGACTTGAGCAGAGGGGAGAGAAACGCGCAGTTCAGATAGTGGTGATTGTCATCGAGATCAAACAGGTGTTTCTGACAATTCATGAAAAAAGTCCTAGTTGTTCATCCTTTTTATCGATGGGCCAGGCGGGCATTGGATTGAGCTCCATCAGTTTTATCAATTCGTTGTGGAAATAGCGCGCTAGTTTTGGAGCGTGGAGCGTATCCGGGGCGTGAATAAAAATGTATGGGTGCTTCCCTTCACGGATCCAGTCGGCCGTGATGATCGCCCACTCTTTCAGGTAAGATTCATTGTTGAGCACATCGTTTGCGCCCACAAACCGGATAAACGGTTTATTCCCGGTCGTATCAAACCGGACCGGCATCTGCGGTTTTTTGCCCTGGGCTGTTTTGATGGACGGGTCGTCACTTTTTAGCGAGTGCAGCCGTCGTGTATCAAACACCACGCGATCGATGCGATAGCTTTTCATCAGATCTTCCAGGTGGTGCTCCTTCCGGCCTTTGTCGTAAAAATCGGGGTGACGAACCTCCAGGGCGTAGTGATGATGCGGCGGGAGATTTTCAATCAGGGTCTCCAGTTTCTCCATCTCGTTGTAGGAGAACTGTGAGCTGAGCTGAATGTGAAACGGACCGAGTTTATTGCGAATCGGGTCAAACAGATCCAGGAAGGAGTTCACCTCATCCTCCACATCCTTGAGCCGTTTGTAGTGGGTGATACTCTGCGGAAATTTGAAGCAGAATTTAAAATCATCAGAAACCTGATCACCCCACTTGATGACCGTTTCCGGAGAAGGTGCGCGGTAAAACGTGGTGTTTCCCTCCACCGAATTGAACACCGAAGCGTACTGCTTCAGAAACTGATCCGGCTTGGCATCATCCGTAAAGAAGTTGCCCTTCCACTCCTTGAATCCCCACTGGGTAAGCCCGATATGATATTTTTTGATCGCCATTCAGAAAATCGTTTATCTGTTGAACCCGAATGCAATAAACAAAATTCCGGGAGAAAATGTGGGTGATCAGAATAAATTTTCAGGCTAAGGTATATACAATCCGAAAATCATTTATAAAAGTATTTGCTGAGAAATGGGTAAGATTCTGTGTAGTGATAGATTCCCAGTAAATGGGTGAAACCTACATCTGGCTCAAATGGATAGAAAGGCTTCCATTCTGTCTCCGTTTTTAAAAAGTCTACTATCTCTGAGTCAAAATCATTCGTTAAGCTGCTAACTATTTCTATGGATTCGATCTCAAAATTCTGATCGAAGTGGATTCGGTATTGACCAAAAGAGCGATCAAAGTTTACGTAGTCATAATTTTCTAAAAAAGAATTCAGGGCGCTTCCTGATTCAATAACATAAAAATCACGATTGATATCACCAGCGTGATCTCTCAGAAATTCGAGATTCTTTAGAAAAAAGGTATAATCATTTTCTACCCATCTTTCTTCAATTATGGAATATGATTTTTCTGTTAAGTTTTGCGATTTACTGCACCAGCCGAAAGTGTAATCCCCATTTTCATCTTCATTGGCATAGATCAACCAATATTCACCTTTTCCCGGTGAGATACCGCATGAAGATATAATTCCATGCCCTTTATTAGACCAAACTTTTAGATCTTTTATTGGTTCTCCCTTATATACTTCCAAAGGCTGGATTTCAATCTGGTGAAATTTTGATTCGGCTGAAGGGCTGTTGTGAGACTCTAAAACCAATGCCATCACTACATAATCTGACACAGCAAATTGATTATTTATACCTATAAAACCATTATCACACGAACATGCTTCGGCTTTTCCAACAGCTAAAAAGATCATCATGGAAATGAAAAGTAAGACTTGAACAAACTGTTTTTTAAGAAAAGGTAATTGCATATCCAAGTATAAGTTTGAAAAAATGATTCAATATCTATCCTAATCCAATTAACAAAATTAGGAGAGAAAATGTATCAAAAAATCCCCCTAAGAAGTCTTCAAAACTAAATTCATGCGTCATAGAATTCAGTTTTGTTAACACAAATAACGCTGGCAGATCCGATTTGTGCCAGGTCAAAACCTTTTCACTTTTCACCTTTGCGTTTTGCCCCACTTCTCCTAACTTCGCTTTGTTCAACAAATTAAAAATCAAACAGACAGCGAATGCCCTTCAACTGGCTCGATCTCACCGTTATTGCCGGATACATCGCCATTATGGTGATTGTCGGCTACTACGCCCAAAAGCGCGGACAGGAAACTCTTGAGGACTATTTTACCGGAAGCAAGAATCTGCCGTGGTGGCTGATCGGGATCTCCATGGTAGCCACCACCTTTGCCGCCGATACGCCACTGGCCGTTACCGGAATCATCGCCAGCGAAGGAATTGCCGGAAACTGGATCTGGTGGAACTTTATGTTCTCCGGACTCATCACTGTGTTTCTATATGCCAAGCTCTGGAAACGAGCCGATGTTATTACAGACGTGGAGTTCATCAGCATTCGATACTCCGGCAAGCCGGCACGAATACTTCGCGGATTTCGATCACTCTATCTCGCCTTCCCGATCAACTGTATTATTTTGGGGTGGGTTACCGTGGGAATGGCCAAAATTATTACTGTCCTGTTTGAAGCGCAAAATCTCATATTTGAAGTCGGCCCGTTCAACCTGGCCGGCGAGTGGGTTATTATCCTGATCATGTACCTGATGATCGGAATCTACATCGCATTCTCCGGACTCTGGGGTGTGATCGTTACCGACTTTATCCAATTCATCATCGCCATGGGTGGATCGATCCTGCTGGCGTGGTTTGCCGTGGATCACATCGGCGGGCTCGGCAACCTTCAGGCAGAGCTGACCGATATGTTCGGTACCGGCCATCACATGCTATCCATCAATCCGCTGACGAGTCCCGATATTGCTATTGCGACAGCGCTGGTCTGGGTCGGGATGATGTGGTGGGCATCCTGGTATCCGGGCTCTGAGCCGGGCGGAGGAGGCTACATCGCGCAGCGGATGTTTTCAGCCAAGGATGAGAAGAATGCCGTTGGCGGTACTTTGCTTTTCAATGTGGCCCATTTTGCGCTGCGTCCCTGGCCATGGATTTTGGTCGCTCTCGTTGCAATGGTCGTCTATCCCGCTCTCGATGATCCCGAAACCGGCTATCCGCTGCTGATGCTCGAACTGCTTCCTGCCGGACTTCTCGGACTGCTAACCGTGGCTTTTCTGGCTGCATTTATTTCTACCGTCTCCACGCACCTCAACTGGGGGGCTTCTTATGTTGTGAACGACTTCTACAAACCGTTTTTGAAACCGGAGTCTGAATTTGAATCGAAAGAGAAGGCACAGCTCCACTACGTGAAAGTATCCCGCTGGACCACCCTTTTGATGATGGTCGCCGCAGCGCTCGTCTCCCTCATGTTTGATACGGTTCGGGGCGGATGGGAGGCTATTCTCTCGATCGGCGCCGGTACAGGTTTGGTCTACATGCTTCGATGGTTCTGGTGGCGTATCAACGCTTGGAGCGAAATTGCCGCAATGGCGGCAGCTGCTACCGGCTTTGGCCTGACCAAACTTCTGGGTTATGACGACTTTGCACAGCAGATGATCTTCACTACGATCTTTGCCACAATCATCTGGGTAGCCGTTACCTTTATGACTAAACCGGCCGATGAAGAAACACTCCAATCCTTCTTCGACCGCGTAAAACCGGGAGGTCCGGGCTGGAGCCGATTCCTAACACCGGGTGAACAGACCTATTCACTCTTACCCGGCCTGGGTTACGCCGCCATCAGTGCAGCGTCTATTATCGCCATACTGTTTGGTATGGGTGAGATCTTCTTTGGATCGGGCTGGATGGGAACCGG
>CAZHUP010000217.1:0-4621 GCA_964535495.1 uncultured Rhodohalobacter sp. | reverse complement strand
TTATTTTTGAAAGGTAACAATTTCAAGCACGTAAAACATTTATGTCTATCCACAAAGAACAAATTAAAAGCGCACTTTCTCAGGTAATTCATCCTGAATACGAAAAAGATTTAATCTCTCTTGATCTGATTCAGGATCTGATCATTCAGGATAAATATGTAGCCTTCACTCTTGAGCTGCCAAAAAAGGATGACAGCCTTGCCGATTACCTGAAAAAGGAGTGTACAAAAGCTATTCACAAGTTTGCTGATAAAGAGGCCATACTCGACATCACGATTGGAATCAACATTTCGAGACAGCGGGAACTGGACGGAGATGATGCCCCCAAACAGGCTAAGCAACAAGAACAGCCTCAGCAAGAACCGGTTTTAGCGGGAGTTAAAAATGTGATTGCCGTGGCATCAGGAAAAGGTGGAGTTGGTAAATCTACCGTAGCTGCCAACCTTGCTGTTGCACTTGCTCAAACAGGTGCCAGAGTAGGGTTACTGGATACAGACATTTACGGACCAAGTGTCCCCACAATGTTTGATGTAAAGGAGCGTCCGAATATTACTACACAGAAGAAACTGATTCCAATTGAGAAACACGGTGTTCATCTGGTTTCCATGGGTTTTTTGGTTGATACCGATCAGGCTATGATCTGGCGCGGACCGATGGTTACAAGTGCCGTGAAACAGTTTATGCAGGAAGTGGAATGGGGAGAACTCGACTATCTGATCTTAGACCTGCCACCCGGAACCGGAGATATTCAGCTAACGATTGTTCAGACCGTACCGTTAACAGGGGCCGTAATTGTATCTACCCCGCAAACCGTGGCTCTGGATGATGCCCGAAAAGGTGTTGCTATGTTTAGCAAAGTAAATGTACCCGTTTTGGGAATTGTAGAGAATATGGCCTACTTCGTTCCGGATGATATGCCTGAAAAGAAATACTACATTTTTGGAAAGCACGGTGCCAGAAACCTTGCAAAAAAACTCGAAGTTCCCTTCTTAGGTGAAATTCCGCTTAGAGAACAGATTCGCGAAACAAGTGATTCAGGTACTCCCGTTGTAGCTTCCGACCCTTCTTCACCTGCTGCAATCGGCCTGAAAGAGATTGCCAACCGAGTTCAGCAGACTGTTTCGATACAGAATCAGAGCGGAGACTCCGGAAGTAAAGTGGATATCAAGATACGCCCGTAACCTACAACAAAATCATACTCATTTAGTAAGAAGCCGGAGCAATATGCTGCCGGCTTTTTAGTTATGAGTAAAAACTTTAGGAATGACAGAAAAAGAAGAAAAAGCTAAAAAAAGAAAACGCTCCCTCATTGAGTGGGGTGCAATAATTGGCGTTATCGCATTTCTATATTTTACGGGTCTGCACACCACAGTAATCGGAACGCTTCAGAAAGGCTTACTGGCTACCGGATTGATCAAACCGTCCATTCCATCCATTACGGATACTTTTCCTGATGCAAACCGGGACTTCTTTATGGCAGATGAAGATGGAAAAGTAATCTCCTTAGCACATTTTGAAGATGAGGTTGTGTTCATGAATATCTGGGCAACCTGGTGCCCGCCATGTATTGCTGAGATGCCTTCAATTAACTCCCTCTATGAGCAGTTTAATGAAGAAGATGGCATAAAGTTTGTCCTCGTATCCATGGATGAGGATTTTGAGAAGGCGAAAGATTTTATGCAAAGAAGAGGATTTGATATGCCTATCTATCACTACCGTACAAAAGTACCCGGAACATACGAAAGCAATGTCATTCCAACCACATATGTCATCTCCAGAGACGGCAGGTTGATGATGGAGAAGCAGGGCCTCGCAAAATACGACACTCCTGAATTTGAACAGTTTTTAAGGGAATTGGCTGATATCTGAATTCAATAACTTACTGTTTCAGGACTTGAAATCTTTCAATGCCATCTCTTCAAATGGCGGTAAAATCGATGAACACCCCTCCTATTCTCCCCTTGTTAGGGGAGATTTCTGCTTGATCAATCTAAAAATGTTAAAAACCGAACTGAGGTTATAGTTATTTGATTAACAGCAGCCGTTTTGTGTTTACAAAGTCGTTAACAATTAGCCTGTAGAAGTACATACCGCTAGCAAGCTGGCTTGCATTAAACTGCTGCTCATAACGCCCTTCGGGCTGCTGCTCATTAACTAAGGTTTGCACCAGCTGTCCGCTTACGTTGTAGATGTCCAGTCGAACATCGGAGGTCTCCGGCAATACATATGGAATTGTGGTTGTCGGGTTAAACGGATTCGGATAGTTATCCTCGAGTCGTGCAATCTCGTCCTCACGGAGAGCTTCACCCTTTAAATTAATGGTCAATGGGCTAACTGCATTAGCTGCATTATGAGAAATTCTTGCAACACCTTGATGGATACGATCTCTTCGCGGAATGTAACGAATGGTCACTTCCACACTTTGCCCCGGGTCTATACTTCCACTTACGAGTCCTGCCGGAGATATAACAAAACTATCATTGTCCACAGTTATACTGTACGAGAGTGGGTCTTCAGCTGTTGCTAAATTTTCAATCACAAAACTTCTCTCAACTCGATCGCCAACATTTGTGACCCCAAAATCAAGCCCTTCATTAATATATTGGCTTTCAACAAAAATCTCTGATTCAGCACCTACAAGCTCAAGGCATGAACTGCCGAGAGGCCAGCCCCAGTCACTTAGCATTCCACAAAATACCGGCCCGGGAGAATGAACCGCAAACTGGCGATCAATTCTTGGACGCATTAATGCGCTTTCTAAATATTGTTGCTGAGAAAAAGTGGCTTGATCAATATGGGAATATGAAGAACCACTATTCCACTCTGCCGGTGCATAAAGCGGAACTTTTTGTCCGGCAAAAACACCACGTGCTTCAATACCGGTAAAGAAAATGCCGGAACGCTGTCCTGTAAGTGCTCGATATAATTCAACTGAAGGATTAGGAAATACGCTGGTATTCATTAGTTCATTGTCCTGCCCGTCTTCAGTAAACCTATCATAGATTAATGGCCAGTTATTGTTTCCAATTCCATAGCTCCCGATTTGGTTATCTTCATTTACACCCATAGAGCCGATAAATCCAATTCCATGACCAATTTCGTGAAGTACAACTGTGACAAAGTCGATCAGGCCTGATGGTGTATTCGCGTCGGTGCCATAGTACCAGTCACTAAAATTACAATTCATACTTATATTAATATCATGCTCTTCACCAAAGTTATTGCCTTCCAACTGATCCACTCCCGACATAGCACTGGCCTGGGCTATTGAATAAAATGTGTCTTCTTCTCCATTTAAAGGTCTCGCAACCAATGTTGGTCCGGCGCTACCTAATACATTACCGTCTCTTGGTGTCCAGCTGGCATTAATTCGAATAGGGATTTCGGACTGCAGATGCGTCTCCCAAATTCCCATAGCATATTCAAAAGCAGTTTGAGCCTGAGAAGGCCATAGGCTGCCGTCATTGCAGTCGTTTACATAGGTAATTTCAAAATTAGCAGAACGAACTTCACTGTCTGCCATCTTTCGAAATTGCTCTTCTGCTTTTTTAAAATAATTTCTGTTAATATCTGTTGGCGGAAGCTTACAAATCTCTCCCATATCAGGCGCCGGCATTAGAATATATTGGTCAGACTGAGGAACGGTTTGTTGCGCATTACCTGAAAAGACAACTCCAAAAAAGATGAATAATAACAGGTAGAGAGGCTTGAATGTTATGGCAGACAATCGGGTTTTAACGTAACGTTGATTCATATATCACAGAATTACACAGTTGATGAAATGAAGACTTAGTTTAAGCAAAACATATCAATCATACGCAATGAAATTTTATTTCGTATCTGATAATATGTGATATAATAGTTCATTTATTACTTTAGCAAAAAAATGAAAACCGTAAAACTTACTCTCCCCGTTCAAATTACAGGCCTTATTTTATGGCTTGCTCTCTGTTACTTTGTTGCCTGGACCGGCGCGCAAGTTTCACCGGGAATCGCTTCGCCGGAATGGTATGAATCCTTAAATAAACCGGACTGGAATCCACCGGCATGGCTTTTTGGTCCCGTTTGGACTCTTCTTTACACCTTGATGGGAATTGCGGCCTGGCTGATCTGGAAAGACTACGGTTTTAAACTTGCAACGACAGCGCTGACCGCTTTCTTAATTCAGTTAGCCCTCAACGGCCTTTGGTCACAAATCTTCTTCAACTTCCAAAACGTCGGATTAGCCTTAATTGAGATACTCTTTTTACTGGCTGCCATCTTTATTACCACCTATCTTTTTTACCAGAAGAACAGAGCTGCCGCCTGGCTGATGGTGCCATATATTTTATGGGTAAGCTTTGCCACCGCGCTCACTGCGGCAATTTGGGTATTGAATTGATTGGCTTCAGGGCTTAAGATTCAAAACGTAGTATTAACTCCCCTCCTTGGATAAGGAGGGGATGAAGGGGTGGTTCGACAGATCTAGCGGCTTAAGTTATTTATATGTTGCCTATTTTCTGTTCTTAATCTGATCCAGAACGCTAGGTTAATTTTGTAGGCCTCAAGAAGTAAGCCTAAATTTAATTCTATCCCAAATCATCGGAGCTGGCAGGTCAATCTTATCATCCCCCTTGCCCCC
>CAZHUP010000216.1:0-4661 GCA_964535495.1 uncultured Rhodohalobacter sp. | reverse complement strand
GATTGCCTATTCGAGCATTTATGCCTTCTAAACATGTAAGCAGAGAAGGAGACTATATTTCTCGCCCCAAGACAATTGCATTAAGGGAGTTTGGCCCTGGCAATTTTGTCTATCATAATGGCTCTACTTACATGGTGGCCAGAATGAATATGAACGACCTGGACAGCCGAAAAACGAAGGTCAAAATTGCAAAGAAGAGTGGTTATGTGTTGGATGGTGATCAACTTGAATATGAGCTTTGTCCATTTACCGGAGATAAATTGAATGATGACAACTCACGTGAAATCATTCATAATCTTGTAGAGATGGGAGAAGCTCAAACCTTTCCACGACAACGGATTTCCTGTAACGAGGAAGAACGTCAATCCAGAGGGTACGATATTCAAACCTACTTTAAAGTATCAGGAGGAATGGAGCGGGTCAAAAATATTGACTTAAAGGGTGATGAGTCAGTCCTAATGACTATGCGTTACATGCCTGCTGCTCAGCTCTATTTTGTGAACAGAAAGTGGAGAACTTCCAACGAAAAAGGGTTCTTAATCAATCTGACTACTGGAGAGTGGGCACGTGGAAGTAAAATGGAAGAGGCTGCAAAAGACACTGATTCAATAGATGATTACCAAAAAGTTGAACTCTTTGTTACCGACACTGCAGATGCTATTTACCTACACCCTACGTCTCAATTGGGAATTGAATATGAAGGAGTTGTGACTCTTCAGTATGCATTAAAAAATGCCATTGAACAGGAGTACCAGGTAGAACCGAATGAAATCCGGGTAGAACTCATGGGTGATAAGGAAAGCCCAAACATTTTGGTCTATGAAGGATCGGAAGGGAGTTTAGGAGTGCTGAAAAGTATTGCCGAAAATCCTGGACAATTCAGGAAAGTTGTCAATAAAGCCTATGAAATATGTCATTTTACCAAACCACCGGAAAAAGAGCAGGAATTACCACAGGCATCCTATGACGATCTTTTAAGCTATTACAATCAGTATCATCATAAAGTGCTGGATAGAAATTTGATCAAATCGGCATTAGAGATCTTAGAAAAGGCAAAGCCGGATATTAAACGACAAGGCTCGAATCGTGGATATAAAGAACATTATGAGTATCTGTTGGAGCGAGTTGATCCAAATTCCAAACTGGAAGAAGATTTTGTAAAGTATTTAGATAAGGAAGGTTTACGGTTACCGGATGAAGCTCAATACAGACATCCAGATTTATATATTGATGCTGATTTCTTTTACGAACCAAAAATCTGTGTATTTATCGATGGTTCGGTCCACGACAAACCTTCTGTGAAGGAAAAGGATCAGGAACAGCGAAAAAGACTACGAAATGCGGGATATCAGGTATTAGTATTACGATATGATGATGATATGGAGCAATTCGTAAAAAACCGCCCCGATATTTTTAAGAAAGTGAATCTTGATTAGATAGATATTTATGGAGTTTAAACCGGGTACGTTAGTTACAGCGAGAAATCGAAATTGGGTTGTACAACCTTCTGATAACGAACAACTGATTAAGTTACGACCACTTGGAGGAAATGAAACTGAAGAAACAGCGATATTTCTTCCATTGGAAAGAGAAAATCGTCCTAAACCTTTTCAGTTTCCGCTGCCTAAGCCAACGCAGTTTGGAGACATATCGTCAACCAAAGTTCTTTACAACGCAATTCGGTTGTCCTTTCGCAATGGAGCCGGACCATTCAGATCTTTTGGGAAACTATCTTTTCGCCCAAGGGCGTATCAGTTAGTGCCATTGCTTATGGCTTTGAAACAGGAAAAGACAAGGATACTGATTGCAGACGATGTGGGGATCGGTAAAACCGTCGAAGCATTATTGATTGTTAAAGAGAAATTAGAACGCGGAGAAATAGATGGATTCTCTGTTGTTTGCCCTCCTCATTTATGTGATCAGTGGGCTCAAGAACTCAAAGAGAAGTTTAATATTGATCCGGTTGTTATTCGGTCTGAATCCGTGGCTTCTCTGGAGCGAAAAATGCCACCTGATACCAGCTTGTTTAAATACTTTCCCAATCAAGTGATCTCCATTGACTATATAAAGTCTGATCAGCGCAGTTATACATTTATTGATGAGTGTCCGGATTTGGTTATTGTGGATGAAGCTCATACTTGTGCTCAGCCACCCGGAGAGCAAGGGGAGACGCAAATGCGACACGCATTAATTAATGAGATTTCTAAAAAAGAAGATCAGGAATTAATTCTTTTGACGGCAACCCCTCACAGGGGATTTGAATCTTCTTTTCAGTCTTTACTGGCTATGCTACAACCCGAATTTGGGAAGGTTGAGATTCAAAATGCAGATCAAAAAACACGAAGGAAGGTTGCCGATCATTTTGTGCAAAGAAGACGAGCAGATGTAGTACAATGGCTGGATGAAGAAACAAGTTTCCCTGATCGTGATTTCGAAGAACTTGATTACCAACTGAGCAACGATTACCAAGCGGTGTTTACCGACCTGATGGATTATGCCAAGGAAATGATCCAAGCCGGTGACGGGGCACAACATATTCATTACTGGACAGAATTGGGACTTTTGCGTGGTGTAATTTCGAGCCCTGAGGCAGGTGTATCCATGCTAAGAAAACGGGCGAATAAGAAGGAAGATGAAACTTCCGAACTTGATGATGATACAGCTCGATTTATGGTGATGGACGGCGATGAGCAGGATGAAGACATCGAACCTAGTGCTGTTACATCATCTCTAAGAGTTGAAAAATCAGAAGCAGCTAAGATCAGGGGATTTGCTGATCGATTAGAGAAGCTTGGAACAAAAAAGAAGGATACGAAGGTAAAAGCTGCCATCGATAAAGTGGGAGAATGGCTGGAAGCGGGATACAACCCAATCGTGTTTTGCCGGTACATTTCCACAGCCCATTATGTGGCAAAAATGATTGAAGATAATTTGCCGTCCGGCTTTAAACGAAACACAGAGGTTGAAGCAGTTACCAGTGAATTAAGTGATCAGCAGCGCAAAGAGCGGGTAAAAGCACTGGGTAAAAACGATCATCGAGTTCTGGTGGCTACAGATTGTTTGAGCGAAGGAATTAATCTGCAAGAGCACTTTACCGCGGTTCTGCACTACGATTTACCGTGGAACCCAAACCGTATTGAACAGAGAGAAGGCCGGGTGGATAGATTCGGTCAAACGGCTCCAAAAGTTAAAACAGCTCTCTTGTATGGCAGTGGAAATCCCATTGACGCTACCGTACTTAAAGTGTTGTTAAGAAAAGCCCGTCAGATCAAAAAAGATACAGGGATATCCATTCCGTTTCCTGATGACAGTGAATCGATAATGGAGGCAGTACTGAATGCCGTGATGTTAAATCCATCATCAATTAATACAGATCTGAACCAGTTACAGCTTGGATTTGAAAATGATGTTGTAAAACGAAGTGCGGATAAGGCAACTTTAGCTTTTGAACGAGCGAAAAGTCGAGAAATAGCTAACCGTAATATATTTGCTCAAAGAGCCATTAAACCTGAAGAAGTAAGAGATTATCTGGTTGAAACAGACAGTGCTTTGGGTAGTCCTGCCGATGTAGAAAAATTTGTCAAAGACGCATCAGCTTATATAAATATTGAACTGAGGCCGGTCCCGAATCAAAAACACCAGTACTTCCTGAACCCTGAACGGCTCAATGAACGATTGAGAAAACTTCTGCCAGAAGGAAAGAAGATCAAGATCGGCTTTCTTGCTCCATTACCTGAGGGCGTTCATTACATCGGTCGAAACCATCCTTTTGTGGAGCAGTTATCACAGGAAGTGATGGCAGAAGCTTTTAAAGATAGCGAAGATGCTTTGTTTTCACGGATGTCAGTGGTACGTACAAATGCCGTTGAGACAAAAACCACCCTTCTCTTACTTCGGGTGCGAAATGTGATTTCAAAAAAGACACACAAGAATGAATTGGTTGCAGAGGAGATGGTTCTTTGGGGATACCAGGGCTCACCGGATGATAAACAGTTTCTTTCCCATGATGAGGTGAACAAACTGCTTGAACACACTCAAGCAACTGCAAACATGACTCGTCAAGAAATGAAGCATTTCGCGGAGGAAGAGCTCAAAGATTTTAAACAGCAGGTGGTGGAGCAAACACTGAAAGACCTGACTGCCAAACGGACTCAGAAATTGATTGAAGCCCACGACAAATACCATGATGCGGTAGGTGGAGGAAGATACACCGGGGTTGAACCTGTATTACCACCTGATGTTATGGGAATGTACATTTTGCTACCTGCTTAATCGACTTCAGAACAGACAAGACTCTATAATGGATATTTTTTCAAGCATTACAATTGAAGGCCAAATTATCAGTGCTGAGGTTCTCTCCAAGCTGAAGCAGGAAGGTACGGCTTATCAGAAACCGGAAGACTTTGGGTTTACAGAGAATCAAAAACTGAGAGACGAAATTCAGTTTGCCTACAGTCAGGCCCGGAAGCAGTGGAGTATTTTTAAAGATCAGGCCGAACGTCTTTCCCAAGATGAAACTGGAACTTCCGAAACTCGAAGATATTGGATTCTTCCACTGCTTGGGTATTTAGGATACAACCCGGAGCATAGTACTGCCGAGATTGTAAATAATCGATCGTATGCGATTAGCCATCGGGACAATGACCGAAATGGGTTTCCCA
>CAZHUP010000215.1:0-4666 GCA_964535495.1 uncultured Rhodohalobacter sp. | reverse complement strand
CCTCTATCAACGGCTGGAGATCCCGCATCAAGTGCGGGATGACGACCTTTTTGGACAACTTCGGTTCAACTCCCGCCACCTCCGCTGATTTACTCAGATCTTACGGTTTTTTCGTAATGTACAAAGAGGATTATCAAAAATATTATCAACATTTTTAAAAGCTACAATCTGTTTTCCGATGGATGTGAACGTATAGAACCCATCTTTTGCTTTGTAATTATTCTAAAATTTCTATTTTAAAAATGTGAAATTATCTCAGCCGGGTTTTGTTGAACTCAACTGATCATTTACCTGTCATTCAGATTATGGAAAGTTGAAATTATTACATGGCACCATCATCGTGTTACTTGTGTTCGTTGTGATTACGGATACATCAGCTCAATCGCAACGGCTGCAAATTGAACCGGGTATTCAGGCTGGAGCAAATTTTACCGCTCTTACAGATATGGCGCACTCTTACGAACCCGGTATTGGTTTTCTTGCCGGTTTTTCTGTTGAGGCCGGTTACCTGGGCCGGCCATTTTCTCTTCAAAGCGGGCTAAAATATTACAGAAGCAATACCTATCGAACTGTAGAAAATGTGAACACCGATTTTGTTATAGACTTCTTATCTCTGCCCGTCACACTCAATTATAGCCTTAACTCTTACGGATTTCCGGGTATCTATTTTTTTGGCGGGCTGGCTCTTAGCTATCTCGTACATTCCGAGGTGGTTTTTAACATGGGAGAAGACACTGTGAAAAGTAACTTTTCCGATCAAACAACTGATCTTCTCTATTTAATTGAAGCAGGGGCAGGGTCCAGATTTCAAAAGGGGAGTTTAAATATGAATTTCAGACTTCAGTTTAATGTGGGCCTGAACGATGTTTACAACGGGGAGGAAATTGACGGCGGAAGGAGTATAGGAGTATCATTAATTGCGGGGTTCATTTTCTAAAAACCCCTTTTAAAGTTAGATGTATCAACATAATTTCAAATAAGCCTCGCCTGGATCTGTACTACAAGATTTGCAAAATAAAATTTTTATACTTACTATACATGTAAATACAAGTAACAACAATTAAATTTTATCGTTATGAAAACAAAAGCAATCACAGGAATAGCAGGTTTGGTTATTGGAATATTGTTAACGGGAATCATTGGCTTTTACAGCCTTCCCGGATTAATGATGCTGGAAGACGAAACAAAGTATGATTTTGAAACCACGGTCCAGGTTTTTGAAGAAAAAGTGAACGAGGCCGGATGGAGCGTTCTGGTTACGCACGATATGCAAGAAACCCTGAAGGGACACGGACATGATGTGTTAAACGTGAAAATTTTTGAGCTTTGTTCAGCAAGATATTCTGCCGAAATCTTAAAACTTGATGATGAACGGATCGTTTCACCACTGATGCCGTGCCGTGTAGCCATTTACGAAAAAAGCAACGGAAACACCTACATCACAAGGATGGATTCCGAGCTAATGGCCAAACCATTTGGCGGTATAATCAACGAAGTGATGCAGCAGGCTGCATCCGAAATTGAAGACGTGATTGTTCAGGTCATTCGGTAATAGTTTATACCTGAAAACCGGGTTGTCCAAAAAGATTTTTTCTCGAAGAACCCTCCAGTAGTTTTAGTATGTGTTTAGCGGCTCGAATCTAACAACCTGACAGAGTATCGTGCTTTTCGGTTCCTGTCAGAGTTGTGATCCCAAAGTAGCTCCCTACGAAACAGTTGTCCGCGATCCTGACAGGCTCATCGGGACTAACGCACTCTGTCAGGTCGCTAAACACTTATGAGTTTCGAACTCCTGAAGGGTTTTTCACTTTAACTCATCAAGATTGAAAGTATTAAAATATAAAGATGACACCCTGCGCGGGAAAAAGTACATTAAATATTGTTTATTGACGCTTGCAGAAGTAAATTAAAAGAAACAAGAGGAGAATTGGATTTAACCTGATAAAAAGTCTATCCGGAAACTGCTGAATTAGTAACTGCAATTTTAATCAAATTTCGTGGTTATGAAACATTCCGGATACTTTCTTACAGTTTTCTTTTTGGGTTGGCTGATCATATCATGCGGAACCGACAGCAAGCCTACCTACACACTCACCACTACCGCAATACCTGCAGAAGCCGGCAGTGTAACTCCGGCATCGGGTGAATTTACTGAGGGAGAATCCGTTCAAATAACGGCTTCACCTAACGAGCACTGGGTTTTCAACAGGTGGGAGGGCGATCTCAGCGGTACGCAGAATCCGGCATCTGTTACCATAAATTCCGACAAAGATATCGCTGCCGTTTTTGTAGTGCGCGACTATCCGCTGACCATCACAATTGAAGGAGACGGCAGCGTAGAAGAGCAGGTTATACAGCCCAAAACCACCGATCACCCTTACGGAACTCAGGTTCAGCTCACAGCAATTCCCGGAGAGGATTGGCAATTTTCCGGTTGGAGTGGTGCTCTTTCCAGCAATGAAAATCCCCAGGTTCTTCTGATTGACCAGGCAAAACAGGTAACAGCCCTCTTTACGGAAATACCAGATCCTCCGGATATCCCATTGGCTTTAACCGACTTTTTCCCGGTGATGATGGATTTATCGTACATGAACAGTCTCCACATTCCGGATGATGAAGAAGAGCAGGAGAACTACACCAACTTCAAAAACGCCAGAAAATGGATGAATGTGGCGTATATCGAACATTTTCTGGATTCGGGATCGGGTGATTTTTTCTGGATTTTTGACTTCGCTGATATCAGAACACCACAGTATGATGGCGAGAGCTGGATATGGGATGCCGTTTTGCCGGATACACTTATGGCATTTAAAATTGCCGCCTCCATACCCGATGATTACGAAGTGAAATTTATCATTAAAGCCACTCCAGAAGGTGAAGGGTTCGATTGGCTGTTTACACTTCATGGTTCTGTCGGGGAGGAAGTGTTCATTCACACCGATGTGCTGAGCGGATACAGGGCAGAGAATAAACTTAACGGGGTTTGGTACTCCCATGAATTTGACGACGATTATGGGACTCCGAAAAATACACCGGAAAATAAAATGGAGATCTACCGGTGGAGTATGGTTTCGGATTCTGAATATGAATACAGTCATGTTTATGAATATGAAGAGAAACAGACCGAACGGGTTTACTGGTATCCGGGGGGAATTTCGGTTGAGAGGATGATGGAGCAATACCTTGTCATCATTCACCCCGAAAAAATTCACCCGGATCAGCCGGAGCTTGATTTACACATCACCATTTTCTGGGATGAAGATACCCGGTCGGGCTGGTATGAAGACAGTACCGGCGAGCGATTCTGTTTTGAAAATCTGATCAATACACCGTGTATGTAGAAATGAAATTGATGAAGCTCAAATCAGAACTTTATATCGGCAGGGTATCACTATGTCAGAACCTGATTTAGAGATCAGGAGTTTTTTTTAGTATCAAAAGTTATACGCAGTACCTTCAAAATTCCTGTGGCTAATAATAGTGCTGCAACACCAAAAATCAGCGCAATATGCGGCATGGGCGGGCCCCAAACCAGTGCAGAGAGTCCGGCTGTAATCACCAATGACACTGCCCAGGCATATTGGATTATCTGTGCCCATTTTTTCCATAGATACAAGGTTAGTATGGTCATCAGGCTCAGTATCCCGCAAGTGAGTTGTATGAATGTTTCTGCCTTCTGTCCGATAGTTTCTGAACGGGGAAGTTGATCAAGCCAGCCTGTTATGGCTATCCAGGAAATGATCAGAAGCAGAATTATGCAAATTCCACCAGGTAACTTTCGAACAGTAAGATTCATTTTCATGGGTATGGGTACCTTTGGTAATCATACGATAATAGATATTTTTCTGAAATTTTAAGTGCTTTTGATAAACATCAACAAGTTTGCACTTATCAAGCTTTCAGCCTGGTAGAATATCCAAATTGATTCATTTCGGGCTGAAGCTTCCGTTCAAGCTGAATGACCTGATCCTCACTTAAATAATCCGACCAGTTTTTGGTCTTGTTCATGATCGGTCTTGACAGGTAGGGATCAACCTGGTAGTCGCTCAATCGCTGTTCGCCCTCGGTTAAGGGCTCTTTGAGGAAAGGTTCTTCGATATGCTTGCAAATCTGCCTGAATTCCTGTTCAGGATTTTTGACAAAATTCTCGTACTTCACGCATAATATTTTTTCAGATTTGTTCAATTTAGATATATGCACTGACATATCACGATATCTTTTGACAAATTCCGGCAATGAATAATCCAGCCAGTTGCTATCGGGATCTCTCTGCATTCTTTTTTTATAGGATGAATAAACATCAACCGGATGACGGATAGTGATAATAATTTTTGAATTGGGAAAGCTTTTAGATATTCGATTGTATCTGTGCAGATGGCGGGGTGTTTTTTCAATAATTCGTTGGCAACCGCGCGCCTGTTTGGCAAAATAAAAGTATTTTCTGACGATCCGGGGGTTCATAAGTAAATTCCAGGAAGCCGGCTTATCCAAAATGAACCGGATGGCTCCGGATTTAACGAATATCTCCTGCCAAATTCTTTCTGCCCTTATGGATTTTAGATATTTCTGATAAGTCTCTTCATCTTCCAGCATGTAGTTAAAAAGCGACTTCGGTTTTTGACGGCTGATGATTGAAATATCCGGCTTCAGGAAAATATTGGTCTCT
>CAZHUP010000214.1:0-4687 GCA_964535495.1 uncultured Rhodohalobacter sp. | reverse complement strand
TCCCCCTTCGAAGGGGGAACTCTAGCAACTAAATCTGAAATCATGTATTTAAAACTGGCATGGCGAAATATTTGGAGGAATAAGCGCCGGACGTTGATTACCGTCTCGTCGATTATGTTTGCTGTAGTCTGTGCACTATTCATAGAATCGCTGGAAAAGGGAGCGCACGATTTAATGGTAGATAACATGACCAGCTTTCATACAGGTCATATTCAGCTTCAGGATTACCGTTATGATGATGAACCCTCACTGGACAATTCATTCATCTATGATAGCGAAATTGAAGACCGTGTTACCGAAGTTAGTGATGAAATTAAACACATCGTTCCAAGAATTGAAACATTCATGCTGGCTGCAGGTGAGGAGCAAACTCGTGGGGCAATGGTTTTGGGTATTGAACCTGAAGCTGAGCATCAGTTAAATGGTTTAAAAGATCGTCTGGTTCAAGGAAAGTTTTTTACTCCCGGCAGCGGCGCTGTGGTTATTGGTGAAGGATTAGCAGGTCGACTGAACCTGGCAGTCGGTGATTCACTCGTTTTACTTGGGCAGGGACGATTCGGAATGACGGCTTCAGGGTTATACGAAATTAGCGGGCTCGTAAATCACCCAATGCGGGAAATGAACAATCAGATCGTATATATGTCCATAACCGACGCACAGTGGCTGCTATCGGCAGACGATCGAATAACCAATCTGTTAATTACTCCCAACCGAATAAGAGAGACAGATCAGATCGCAACGGAGTTAAGAGCCGAGTTCAATGAAAGTGACATCCGGGTTTTTACATGGCCGGAAATGATTCCGGAGCTCATCGAAGCCCTGGAATTTGACAGACTTCAGACCCGCTTTATGATGGGGATACTATACGTTGTTATTGGGTTTGGAATTTTTGGTACCATCTTAATGATGACGCTGGAACGCCTTCGGGAGTTTGGGATCCTTCTCTCCGTTGGAATGCATCGGCTTAAATTAGCTACTGTGGTCTTCATAGAAACATTTTTCATAAGCATTTTAGGAATTTTAGCAGGCTTTGGCTTGGGGTCCCTTGTACTACTCTATTTCTACTATAATCCAATTGAACTGAGCGGTGATATGGAGGAGTTAATTCTGGATTTTGGATTCGAGCCCATTTTGCCGGTAGCTATCTATCCGGAAATTTATCTCTGGCAGGGATTGATCATATTTATCATCACTACCCTGATCTGTTTCTACCCATCGCTGAAAATTGCACGCTTAAACATATTGGACGCAAAAACATGAAAATGCTGCTCTCCATATCGTGGCGAAATATCTGGCGACATCCAGCCCGAAGTGCTGTTTTAATTGGCGCAATCACGGCCGGCCTTTGGGCAGGAATTCTCTTATCAGGTTATGTAAACGGACTGATAGAACAGCGAGTGGAGCGCGTTATCAATGAGGAATTGACTCACCTCCAGGTGCATCATCCCGATTTTTTAACCGAGCGAGAGCCCGGTATGTATATTGATCGTTTTGATGATATATCGGATTACCTCGCCAATGATGAACGAGTTCAAAGTTTTACTCTTCGAACAAAGGCTGACGGCATGGTTCAATCACCGCTTACAGCCTCCGGAGTCCAGATTACCGGTGTGCAAGTTGAGAATGAACCCGGAACAACCAACTTCCACGAAAACCTGATTGAGGGCAATTATCTGGATACCGAAGTTCGAAATCCTGTCATAATTGGGAAAAAACTGGCCGATAAACTGAACGTTAATATTGGCAATCGCATCGTTCTCTCTTTTCAGGATCTGAATAATGAGCTGGTTTCCGGGGCCTTCAATATTTCCGGTCTTTTTGAAACCGGGCAGCCCGCTTACGATGAGCGGAAGGTATACGTACGTTCTGATGACCTTTACACTCTGATTGCTGATGAGCCGCTTTTTCACGAAATCGCAATCATCCTGCAGCATGAATCTTTAAGCGATCAAATGGCTTCAGATCTAAATAATCAATTTGAGCACATCATCGCTGAAACCTGGATGGAACTCTCCCCCGAAATGCGCTATATGGTACAAGCCGGGGGCGGAACCTACATGGTCTACATTATGATCGTCATCATGATCGCACTGGCCTTCGGTATTTTGAACACCATGCTTATGGCCATTTTTGAGAGAATGCGCGAACTGGGAATGTTAATAGCCGTGGGAATGAGCAAACCGCGGGTATTTATTATGATCATGCTCGAATCGGTGATTTTAACACTTACAGGTGCAGCCATAGGAATTTTTATCGGTTTCCTAACCATCAACTACTTATACCGATATGGACTTGACTTAACATCCGTTGGCGGAGATACGCTCGGTGAATGGGGCTATGATGCTCTGGTCTACCCATTTGTAACTCCGGGCGAATATGTAACGGTTGCGCTTTTAGTCATTGCTACAGCTATGATTTCAGCTATTTATCCTGCAATCAAAGCTATGAGACTTACTCCCGGTGAGGTCGTAAAAGAGTAGAAGATGAATCAACGGATTTGACAACTAGTTTTAAGACATTTTGGAACACCAAATATTAAAACCATGGCAATTATTTCAACTCACAATCTCTCTAAAATCTACAATCCGGACACAATTCCGGTTCACGCTCTGCGGGATGTAAACCTGGAATTTGAAAAGGGAGAATTTACCACAGTTCGCGGTCCATCCGGGTCCGGGAAAACAACACTACTCAATATGATCGGAGGGCTCGACATCCCGACTAATGGCCATGTTGAAATTGGCGGTACCAGAATTACCGGAATGAAAGAGAGCAAACTGATCGATTTCCGGTTAAAAAATATCGGCTTTGTTTTTCAAGCCTACAACTTAATTCCTGTCTTCACGGCCTACGAGAATGTGACATTTATCATGCTGCTTCAAAAAAGAAGTAAGTCAGAAATGAAGGAACGTGCTCAAGAGTTACTTACTGCAATGGGCCTGAAGGATAAAGCCGACTCGCGGCCCAATCAACTTTCCGGAGGTGAACAGCAGCGAGTTGCGGTTGCAAGGGCATTGGCATCACGGCCAAAATTTATACTGGCTGATGAACCGACTGCAAACTTAGACACCGATTCTGCCATGAATTTACTGGATATGATGGAAAAAATGAACAAGGAAGAGGAAGTCACTTTTATTTTTTCCACGCACGATCAGCGCGTGATAGATCGTGCAAGAAGAGTGATTACGATGGTGGATGGAGCGATAGATAAAGATGAAAGGAAAAATCCCCCTTCAAAGGGGAAAAGCGAGCGGAGCGAGAAGGGGGATGATTCAGATGAGAGCTAATAGTAAGAAAGTCTCTTTTTTGTGAAATAATCGAGAACTTTTCATCCCCTTGCCCCCCTTCAAAAGGGGAACTCATAATTGGAAATTGAATAACGCTTATTGAACACCCCTCCCATGCTAACGCACGGACTTCCCTCAAGGGGAGAATTACTTTTTACTAATTAACCATTGCCACTGACAAACTGCTTTACAATAAAACTGAATAAATTGAAATACCTGATCCTCATATCGACTTTATTCCTTTACTCAGCCAATGCTGTTGCGCAATTTCAATCGGATGATTTTGAGCTTTCAGGATACGTTCAGGGAATGCCGGTTTGGATCAACGCGGATCTTCCTGCACCTTTCGAGGAAGATTCATTCTGGGAGTACAGGCTGCAAAATCGGCTCAATATTCAGTGGTATCTTTCTCCCGATCTCACATTCAACTGGCAGATGCGGACGCGTTTTTTTGCCGGCGACCTGGTTCAGGAGTTTCCCTTTTACGCAGAGGCAATCGATCAGGATGACGGTCTTGTGAACTTATCCTGGCTTATTGCCGATGAGGATAAGTGGCTGCTGCATTACATTCCCGATCGTCTTAATTTGGACTGGTACAGCGGAGACTGGCGGGTTACGGCCGGGCGACAGCGAGTGAACTGGGGCATCAATACTATTTCAAACCCGAACGATCTCTTTAACATCTATTCATTCTACGATTTTGATTATCCCGAACGACCTGGCTCAGATGCTATCCGAATACAGTATTTTCTGGATTGGGCCTCACGGATAGAGCTTGCTTATCGTCCCGCACGGGATATGAAGAATTCAGTGGCTGCAATGCTTTATGGATTCAATACAAATGGATATGATATACAGTTAATCACCGGATATTATCAGAATCGATTGGCAGTTGGCGGTGGCTGGGCCGGAAATATCCGTCAATCCGGTTTTAAAGGAGAGGTGATGTTTTTTGCAAACCTTGACGATATCCCGGGTCAGGAACCCACAAACCTGGTAACCGCTATTTCTGCCGATCACATGTTTGACAACAGTCTTTTTCTGATCGTTGAAGCGCTTTACAACAAGAATGGCGGACGTGATGATTTTCTTCTTTTGGGTGAACCGCTTTCCGCAGACAACCCTTCATTTTCTCGCTTTCAACTTTCTGTGCAAGGATCATACCCCTTCTCCCCTATCCTGAACGGCTCACTTGCTGCAATTGTCTATCCTGATGAAGAAGCACTGTTTATCTCTCCATCTGTAACATGGTCACTACTTCAGGATGTTGATCTGAATCTTCTCACACAGATCTTTGTGGGAAGTGATGAGTCCGCCTTTTCAAATGCCGGAAATGTGATCGCCGGCTCCGTAAAGTGGAATTTCTGAAACTTCAGAAACAAGTTTTGCCAGCAGAGCTG
>CAZHUP010000213.1:0-4689 GCA_964535495.1 uncultured Rhodohalobacter sp. | reverse complement strand
ATGGCTATAGAAGATGAAAATTTAGACGACGTTATCGCATCTCTGATTGACGAAGAGCCGAAGGAGGAACTCAGCGCAGAAGAGAAGTTTCGCCGGGAATTTGAAAAGCAGGCCAGTGGCAAAGATGTTCAGCTTACCGAGCGGGCGGCAAAACAGGTTCGCAAGATCAAGAGGGATGAAAGTCTGGATGATGAACTATATTTGCGCGTAGCCGTTGAAGGCGGGGGCTGTTCCGGACTAAGTTACAAGCTTGGATTTGATATTCGCACAGATGAAGATGTGATTGTAGAAACGCAAGGCTTAGATGTGGTTGTGAAGTCTGATCACATGATGTACCTGGACGGTGTTGTCATCGATTATCCAGATGGACTGGACGCTCGGGGCTTTACCTTTGATAATCCGAACGCAAGTGAAGCGTGCGGGTGTGGATCTTCCTTCGCTGTTTAAACAGGTTTCTCTAATTGCGCAGCTGATTTTTCAATGATCCTCTCTTCTCTTCTTCTTTGTCTTTTTCTACAAAGTGTGAATTGATCCTCTTTTCTGAGGATTTATAACTATCAGATGCCTGATCATTTCTGGTTACAATAGTTTGAAGTGACTCAACTAAATCTTTATATCGCTGTTTAGTCCGTTCTCTGAATCGTTCAGCCAGTTTCCATATTCCGATTCCTCCAACAGCACACAGAATACTAAAAATTAAAAATGGCGGAACCTGATTTGTGCTGGCTTGGCCGCTTATAATTAGCGAAAACAAAAATGCAGCCATACCAAAACCAAACAGTGAAGTACCCCTCAGAACAATCTGAATGGGTAGTTTTTTGAGTAAACGGATGGAACGCTGACCAGATTTCAAAGATATATCAACTCTTGCCGGAGTAGAAAGAGGATATAATCTCTTGACACCCCTGATATCTTCAACCCAAGTCAGGCGATCGGGACGCCGTTTTACGGAACCCTTTGCGTTGAGCTGCTTTTCAATTTCAGCAATAACCTCAGTCCATGTTTTTTTGTTGATTTCGCCTTTAGCAAAACCAAGAATTTCTGCGACCCTACGGTTACCTGTATCTATCAGCAGAGGTTCATCTACAGGAACGCCATCATATTCTATAACAGCCTGCCGTACAAATTCAGCACTTACACCTGATTCCCGTGCAATCTCTTCAATCTCTTCAAGCGACAGATCCTCAACTGAACCAATAGGTCCGAGAAAACTTTCTTTTTCTCCCTGTAACTGGATTGCCCGTTTTAAGATTGAATGTATATCTTTTCCGTTATACATCAGTTCAATTTGGCTTTAGCTGTTTCAGTCATTTTTGAGATCTCCTCTTTTGAGATCTCGATCTTTGAACCGCAATAGTTGCAAACAACTTCCTGACTCTCGCCTTCCATCTCTTTCAAATCTTCATATCCCAGCATGGAAAGTGCGTTCTTAAACCGTTTGGGCGAACAGCGGCAGAAGAAGTGAACCGGCTGACGGTCAAGCTCTTTCACGGTGTGAGGTTTGGAAGCCATCTTCATGATATCATCGATATAAAACTCATTTTCGAAAAGTTCGCTAAGCGGTGGCAATTCAGTCAGCGTATTTTGCAGATCTTCCACGGTTTTTTCATCCGCTTCGGGAAGTCGCTGTACTAGAACTCCGCCCGCATGTTTTACGGAACCGTCATCGTTCAGACTCACATCCAGTAAAAATGCAGAGAGCACCTGTTCAGATTGTGCCATAAAATGTGCGATATCGGTATTGATATCTCCGTTGACCAGTGCAATGGAGCTTCGTCGAGGCTCGGCTTCATTATAAAGTGTTTTTGTTACAGTGAGCACTCCGTTGCCTAATCCGTCAGATATGGTGGTATCCGAATTGCTGTAATCCAGTTCTGCAGATGGATTGGCCGAGTAACCGCGTATTTCTCCGACCCGATTGGCCTCGGCGGTTAGCATACCTACAGGGCCATCACCGTCAATCCGAATCTGAATACGCTCTTCTCCCTTCAGTTCTGATGCAAGCAGCATGGCAGAAGTAAGGGTTTTACCCAACAGAACTGTATTTAAAAGTGAAAGATTGTGATTTTCCTGAGCGGTTCGAACAACATCGGTGGTTTTTACCACACTGATCTTAAACTGCCCGTTCGGATCGATTCCCTTGATTATGCGATCTTTAAACTGAAACTTCTTTTTTAGAGACATACAATTATTGGTTGAATAGATAAATTCATTTAATTCTTTAGCACTGCAATAAACGATCTGTTGAGATCGCTTATTATCCTATCTGACAGCCCGGTCAATTTGTGAGTGAGTGAATGAGCCGGGAAGTCTGTTTTCGCGAACATAAAGATACAGAGTTGCCATGAAAATAGATTGAAGAATCCACTGTAAAATTCCCAGAATCAATCCAAAGATAATAAGGATCACTAAGCCTATGAATATGAAGATATCTCCAAGAAAAAAGAGGGGAAGGGTGATAATGGCAGCTCCAATTAACAGTGCTACAAAAATCAACCCAAAGCTGAAGTGACCAATTAGCTGTTCGCCCCACGACTTTTTTAACATTCCTGCTGACTCCTTGAGTGATTCAAGCGGCCCTTTTTGCTCTATAACCAATACCGGAAGAACGAGAAAGCTGGTAACCGTCCAGCTTAAGCCTATCAAGCCTGCTACAAGTTTACCGACAAAATCGGATTGATTTTCGATCGAATTTATAATTATTCCTATGGTTGCCGCGATTGCAGTCCAGCCAAGAAGGTGGGGCATTCGGTCTCTTAGCTGATTAAATACTACGCCGAACGTAGGATTCTTGTCTCGTATATGCATAATGGCGTAGAGAATAGCTCCAGAGTTGAAGAAAATGATGAAGAAATAATTCAGGTAGTAGAAGAGAAAGATTGTGATAAACATCATCCATCCGGGCAGCGACTCAAAAATAGCGAACGAACGCAGCCCGCCGGAAAATGCGAGCGGTAAAATAAAAGTCAATCCAACAATGAGAGTACAAATTCCGGAAAATATCGGGAAAAGGAGCATCTTTTTATCCTCAAGAAGAACTGTGAGGGAGCTTTTCATAAGAGACCAGGTGGCGGAAAACCTATTCATAGAGAGATATGATTGAGATGTAAGGTTTGAATAATCTTATACTTTCACATAAAAAAAGCAACCCGGTTTTCACCGGGCTGCTTAGTTGAATAGTCAGGGTTGTGTACAAATAATTAAGATCTGTCTCTCAAATACTGCTCGCCTTTTCGTTTTGAAAAGTGACTTTTTGAAGAGTAGATCGTTCCAACTTTCCCAACAGATTCAATCCTCTTTTCAGCAAGAGCATTGGATGCGGCAATAGTCGGGATGCTGTTTTCGTCGGCGTAATCATAAATATCGAGAACGGTATCGTAAATTCTGGATGCTTTGTTCATTGCCAGATTCTCATTGTACCCTTCAAGTTCGCTGGCAACATTTATCAGGCCGCCTGCATTGATTACATAATCCGGTGCATAGAGAATTCCTTTTTTAATCAATTCATTCCCGTGTTTCTCTTCATCATCTAGGATATTGTTGGCTCCTCCGGCCACAATGTCGCAGTTCAGGTAGTCGATGGTATCGTCATTAATCACACCGCCTAATGCGCAAGGGCTGAAAATATCCACATCAAGTGTGTAGATATCGTCAGGTTTTACAACCGAGGCACCGGTTGCTTCGGCAAGCTGTTTTGCTTTCTCTTCAAAAATATCAGTAATGAAGAGCTCAGCATTCTCTTTGCTGATGTAGTGAGCGAGGTGAGATGCAACTGAACCGGCCCCCTGGATGGCAATTCGTTTCCCTTCAAGTGAATCACTGCCATAAGCTCGTTTAGCTGAGGCTTTCATTCCCATATACACCCCGTAAGCTGTTACCGGAGATGGGTTTCCGCTTCCGCCAAGCTCTTTCGGGATACCGGTTACAAATTTCGTTTCAGAGAAGATCCACTCCATATCTTTCTCGGTCATTCCCACATCTTCGGCAGTGATATAGCGACCGCCGAGTCCGTCCACAAATCGTCCAAAGGCGCGGAACAGTGCTTCTGTTTTTTGAGTTTGTGCATCCCCTATAATTACGGCCTTACCGCCACCGAGGTTTAAACCCGAAATAGCTGATTTGTAGCTCATGCCGCGAGACAGCCGGAGTACATCACGGATGGCTTCGGTTTCAGATTTATAATTCCACATTCGGGTTCCGCCAAGAGCCGGGCCCAGTGTGGTGTCGTGAATCGCGATAATCGCTTTTAGTCCGACTTCAGGGCGAGAGCAAAAAACAATTTGCTCATGTTCAAGATCATTTAAGTCACTAAATAGTTGAAAATCTTCTTTGATATCGCTCTCTTTGTCAACCATATTTTTTAATTCATTCATAACTAAAAGGTTTAATTTCGTGTCGAATACCATCCTTGTGGAACCGCTTCCAAATTAACGATTTTATCTGAGAATTGACAGAAAGCGGTATCCAATTTTACCATCTCATAGCGGTCTTAAAATTATGATAATTTGCGAACTGGTTATGAAGATATTTTCAGAAATCTATCAGAAATGTAAATTTGATTTAATCTCTTATTCTCCTCTCCTTTTGTTATAATAGAATATTAAGCTTTTGTTAAAGTTATTACTGTATGAATAACAGTTTGGCATTGCCGGGGTGACACTCCTCTGCCTTTTAAATGAGAATAAAACA
>CAZHUP010000212.1:0-4731 GCA_964535495.1 uncultured Rhodohalobacter sp. | reverse complement strand
TTAGCTCAAAACTTGAATATCAAAAAGGATTTAACATCATTTTTATCAGACTATAAAGAGAAATTGTCTGAACTGTTTAACGATAGAAATGATGAAAATGAAATGCTGGCCACCCGAGGCCTGCCACCCTATGTTTTACGTGAAGTTTTAGAACATAATCCATTATCCACTTTTATACCTAAAGAGCATAATGGAAGGGGAGCCATTACCAGCGAAGCCCTGTCTATGTTGGAAACAACTTCATACCAATCCTTGCCTCTATCATTAATGATGGGAATTAACGGTGCACTGTTTCTGCAACCGGTTGCAAATTATGGCAGCGAGGAGGCACAAAAGTCTGTTTTTCAAAGGTTCCTGCAAAAGAAGAATATGGGTGGTCTGATGATCACAGAACCTGATTATGGTTCTGATGCCTTGAGGATGCAAACCAGTTTTGAATACGATGAAAAGAAGGATTCTTATTCGATTAATGGGTTAAAACATTGGGCCGGTTTAACGGGATGGGCTGACTACTGGTTAATTACCGCCCGTGGCGTAGATAAGAATGGTGAACTGGGAAGAGATATTGGATTTTTCATTCATGACAGTGCAAATGGCGGTATTGAAGTGATGGAGTACTACAAAAACCTCGGTCTCTACATGCTGCCATATGGAAAAAATAAAATTAACATTGAAGTGCCGGGAAGTCATCGATTAAATCCCAACACTACTGGTGTAACCATGATGTTGGATATTTTACACCGGAGCCGATTACAATTTCCGGGTATGAGTACCGGTCATTTGAAACGAATGCTGGATGAAGCTTTGGAACACTGCAAAACACGTTTGGTTGGCGGACAAAGTTTGTTCAATTATGATCAGGTGAAAGAGAGGTTAGCTCAGCTGCAGTCTTATTTTACAGTTAGTTCTGCTATGAGCTTTTTCACCAGCACAAATGTACCATTGGATAAAAATACATCTCGTATGGATGTAGCAGCGAATTCAATTAAGTCTGTCGTAACAGATTATATGCACGATGCATCCCAGTCTTTGATGCAGCTTGTAGGTGCAAAAGGGTATCGTTTGGATCACATAGCTGGCAGATCGATAGTGGACAGCAGACCGTTTCAAATTTTTGAAGGTTCTAATGATATTCTATATCAGCAGATCACTGAATCTGTTCTTAAAATGATGAGAAAAAGTAAAGAGACAAATCTTTATAAATTCCTCAAAGGCTATTCTCTGACAGAAAATGCTGCTGAACATTTTAAAGATCTGTTAAATTTTGAGGTTGATTATAAATTACCGCAACGCAAACTAGTTAAGTTAGGCCGCGCATTGAGTCGTATTGTTTCAATGGAGATGACTTTGAAATTGGGCGATACCGGCTTCAACTCCGATATGATTTCAAATAGTTTGAAGGTGTTGAGATCAGAAGTTCACTCCTTACTTAGTACATTCAATAATAACGAGGAACCATCAGTCCTTGAAAATTACAGCGATGACAGTAGCTGGCTGAAGTATGTAAAAGCGTAATTATAGCTCAAGAATTTTCAATCATTGCAAAAGAACCCTATCGAACATATAGTAGTACTTTCGGGCGCAGGAATAAGTGCAGAAAGCGGACTCACTACGTTTCGTGATTCCGGCGGTCTTTGGGAGGGATTTGATATCAATGAAGTGGCTTCTATCGATGGATGGTATAGAAATAAGGAGAAAATTCTTGACTTCTATAATATTCGAAGAAAACAAGCTGCAGAGGTTGATCCGAACCCTGCTCATAAAGCTTTAGCTGATCTTGAAAAAGAATTTCAGGTTACGATTGTAACTCAAAACGTAGATGATCTGCATGAACGAGGAGGTTCAAGCAATGTGATTCACCTTCATGGAATGTTGAGAGAAGCTCGAAGCGAAGATGATCCCAATGTTATTGTAGATATTGGTGATAAGGCCATTTCAATGGGTGATAAAGCACCTGATGGCACACAGCTACGCCCTAACGTAGTTTGGTTTGGGGAACCGGTACCAATGATTTCTAAAGCAGCAGAGGTTGTATCATCCGCCGATCTGTTTATTGTTGTTGGAACCTCATTGGCCGTTTATCCGGCAGCCGGCCTTACAGATTATACCAAGCCAGATATTGAGAGATATCTAGTGGATCCCGGTATACCGGAACTTTATTCGTTTGATGGGTGGGTTCACATAAAAGAGAGCGCCGCAAGCGGAGTGCCTAAATTAACAGAAAAACTTTTGAATAGAGATTATGAGTAACAAAGCATCGGATAAGGAAAAAGAAGCATTAGAAAAGTACCTGCTTCAGTTTCTGAATATTGAAAAACATTTTCCGCTTCTTCCCGGAATTTCGAACAACGAGGCTATTGCCGGGTTGATGGGAATTGATGAAAAAGAATTAAATAAGTTACGAAATCATTTTTCTGAAAGCGCTAAAGAAGCCGCACTGGAACTGTTGAAAGAGGATGATGTTACAGATTGGCTGGACGATTTGCCATTTAACAGCGATGACACTATTGTTGCTTTTGGAGACTCGTCAACAGATGACCTGCAGGGTTGGTTCGAGATATTTAAAAATATTCTGAACATATATGTTCAGGGAGCAGATTTTAAATTCATCAACGCAGGAATAACAAACAATACTACATCTGAGGCTCTCAGAAGAATGCATCGTGATGTATTGTCGCATGAACCGGATTGGGTGATTGTTAGTTTGGGAACATTTGATACAATCCGGCCCAAATTTATGCCGAAAAGAACCTTACACCCACTTTCTGAAACATGGGAAAATCTGGCTACAATAGGAGATGCGATTAAAACAGTAACAGAAAATCCCCCGATCTGGATTTCTCCACAACCCGTAATACCCGGGCTGCTGGATGAGATGGATCTTTTTGATTTTGACATAAATGAACAAGATCTCTCACAAATCCGTCAGATACTGCTGGGTAAGGTAGGCTACATTGTAGACCCTCTGGGTAAACGGATGGGGAACCCGCCAGAAGCGTGGTACTATCTGAGTGATGGCATAAATCCATCTCTCTCAGGACATGTAAATACTGTCCGAGAATTGATTAAAACTCTTGCTACTGCAGAAGAGAAAGATGGAACAATGGCTGCTGTTGATTTTGATCCGGAGGATTAAAAATAACTCTCTGTATTTAGAACTGTGCCCGGACAGAGATCATGTTGAGAGCGGGAGCAAAATCATATTTAAGCCGATCTGAATCCAGTGACTTTTTAGCGATTACATCCGGGCTAATCAGGCCAACGCTAAATTTTTCACGATCGATTTCTATAAGAGAACCTCTGTTTAACAGATTGGATGATATAAAGTCTGAGTTACGTTCTGCATAGAAGAACGAATCAAAAAGACCAAGACCAAACCCTGCCCATGCGCCAATAGATGAACCATACTGCAGACCTCCTACAATAGGTTTGTTCCCAATTAGCATAACAGCCGAACCCAATATTGCTCCCCCTGCAGCTCCATAAAAAGTGTCCAGTAAAATGATGACAGATGAGTTGTTGCCATCATTAAACATTCCCGATATGAAAAATTCTTGCCCCTGAGGGAGGGTTATAATATCGTAGGCGGCAATACCTGCACCGGCCAGAATACCGGCTCCCAGGCCAATGCGCAGTGGAGCAAAATCATTGCTGTTTTGAAGACCCATTGTGGCAGCGCCGAGAGCTGTACCGGTTAATGCACCATTTAAGACATTTCCTCCAAGTAGTGAACCGGTTTGAGCGGTTGTCTTTTCAGATACTGTAACGGTTATTAAAAATAAAAAAATTGTCAGCAGGCTAAGTCGTTTCATGAATCGTCTTGATTTTTTAGGGAATAAATGAATTGCTGAATTTACCAATATTCACCCTCTAAAACAGTTTAAATTCTAACCGGGATCACCAAGTGTTACAGGTAAAATCTGGCCATTATAAAATTTGTGACCGTTCAAAATAAACTCTGCAAGATACTCTGCTATTTCCTCCGGCGTGACTGGTGCTTCAATGCCCGGGAAAGCTTGTTCGAGCATTTCGGTCTGAACAGCACCAAGACATAGTGAGTTGCAGGAAATTTTATCATCGGCAAACTCGGCTGCTAAGCATTCCGTTAAAATTGAGAGACCACCCTTTGTTGCACTGTACGCGGATAAACCTGGAAACTTACTGCTTCCCTGGAATCCTCCCATACTGCTTATGGTAACGACATGGGCACCGGTATTAAAAAACGGTTGGAGATTCTTGGTTAGTAGTGCAGGGGCCATCAAATTCACTTCAAACTGTTTCTGCCAATCAGATCGGGTCTGATCTGTAAAAGGTTTATTTATTAATAGCCCGGCGTTGTGAACCAAACCGTCAATCTTTAGACTTTTATCTTTCAGATATTGAGCGATTTTTTCTCCGGCAGAATTGTCCGTAATGTCTAAAGGCAGGGCTGTAATCTTATTCGGGTAATCCTCTTCCAGTTGGTCTAATAGTTCTTTAGAACGGGAAATGGCAATGACTTGATGCCCTTGTTCGGCTAGTTTTACTGAGGTTCTATTTCCAATTCCCCTGCTGGCTCCTGTAATTACTATTTGTTTAGACATTTTTACTATTTTTGAATGACTTTGGTTGATAGATGATTTCTGTCACAACTTCTATAATTGCACAAATACCTTATAAAAAATAGATGATCTATTCTGTTTTAAAAAGTTGTCATTGCAAGCGCTTTTTTTGTTTCTTTACGTGGCTTTA
>CAZHUP010000211.1:0-4775 GCA_964535495.1 uncultured Rhodohalobacter sp. | reverse complement strand
ACACCATGATCAACGGTCGTCTTTATGATGCCTCAACCATGAACGAAATCGGTAATTACGATCGTGAGCGCCTGCCCTTCTGGTGGGAGCGCGAAGGGTACAGTGAGCAGTTCGACTGGCACGCCATTACCGGCGGAAACAGTCACGGGCATGGGCATTAATCACTAGTCATATTAAAAATTAAAACCCTCCAAGGGTTCGGAACCCTTGGAGGGTTGAGGTAAAACGTATTCAAAATCTAACGCCGGGCGGTGAAAGCTGTCCGGCGTTTTATTTATTCAGGTATCAGATCGAATTTGAGCTCTCTTTGCATCAGCTTAAAGTGCTTATCAAAGCTGAAGAGTGTGATTTTTTCATCGATGACTTGTTGCATAATGATCAAATCAGGGATGCCAACATTATTTATCCCATTCTTTAAATTCATCAGCTGGTAATCGCGAACAATTTCCCAGTCGATGTTTAACGGTATCATCGAAATTGCCTGAAGTCCCTGAAGGATCTCCGTCTCGTTTTTCAGCATTAGGGCAGGAGCCAGTTCTGTCATTATGAGTTCATTAATGCATGCCAGGTCTTCTTCAATAAGACGATCCAGCTTCTCTATTTCTCCGAACTTGAAATACTGAATCCAAACCGAGCTATCGATAAGCACTTTATACCTGGACATCAACTCCTGTCTCTAAGAGTATCCAGATCAATCTCTAAATCCACTGTTCCTTTTTTTGAAATCAGTCGTTTTCGTTTTACACGGTCAATTTCTGCCTGAAGTGCGTCTTTTATCAGCTGACTCTTCGTCTTTGCGCCCGTTGCCTTCATGGCATCATCTATTAATTTTTTTGGTATGTCTAATGTGGTTCTCATAATAATATATGTATCAATGCATAGTGATATATGCATATTACTTTTTGTAGTAATAAAAGTCAAACTCTGCCCTTCCGGTAGGATCGCGAAGGTTACAGCGAGCAGTTCGACTGGCACGCTATCACCGGTGGTGGCTGTCGCGGGCATGGTCATTAATTGCCAAACTTATATATAACTAAAAACCCTCCAAGGGTTCGGAACCCTTGGAGGGTTGAGGTAAATCGTATTCAATCTCGAACGCCGGGCGGTGATAGCTGTTCGGTTTTTTTGTTTATTAAACTTTGAGATTGGAGTTACTAATCTAAATTGCCGTTATTGAAAGCATACCTTCATCAACTTATCAGGAAATTTGGTATCAGCTTTAATTTTTAAACCACTTCCTATATCAATGAAATTTTCTATACAGAGTATAATTTCATTATTACTGTTCGCCTTTATTTTTATAGTTGCCTGTAGTGATAGCACATCTACCTCTGAGCCGGAACCGGAGCCTGAAGAAGAGCAGGTGCGTGAAACAGTAGAAATCGAAAATGCTCAATGGCCTATCAGTCGCGACCAAGAACTCAATAGCGACCTATCTTATGCCCAGTACGGTCCAAGAAGTCTGCCAAGCGGCTACGATTTTCATGCAGGAATTGACTTGCCCGCTTCACAGGGTACACCTGTTTACCCTGTACTGCCCGGTGAAGTCGTCCAGGCTGATCACTGGAGCGGTTCAGGAAGTGGTGCCGGAAACGCTGTCACAGTTAAACATGCTGATACTCTTGCTACCAGCTATCTCCATTTGGATCAAATAAGAGTTGATGTTGGAGATTGGGTCAATAGCGATGACATTGTAGGCACTGTGGGACGAACCGGAGCCAGCTATAATCATCTGCATCTGGGGTACTTTGTGAACCTTCCAAATCCAAACAGCAGGGATGAACGTTACAGTAAAAATCCGCTGGAAATTCTTCCTTACCGGGAACCTGTCGACATATCAGTCACATTCATGGAGAGCGGTATGATTACACTCGATATGCCTCTGCAAAATATGACGGCCAATTCGATTGAACTGTCCGGAGAAGGGGAAACAAGAAAAGCAGATTACTATGAAATTGTGGCCCGCGGATGGACTGATCGTAAAGAACAGGTTCAGGATGGTATTTACTTTAACGCAGAAAGGAGAAGCGAAGATCACCAACGTTTTAATCTTCATGTAAATCCTGCCGGAATGGACTTTAATCCCGATATAATTATTATTCGCGACTACAGAGGAGAGGTTTTACTCGACGCAAAAGAAGGAGACCAATAGATAGATACGTTTAGATTTCTGGAAATGTGTCTGTTTCAACATCAAACACCATTTAAACAAACCCGCCGCCGCTCTGGTCGTTTATCGGAAATGAGATAATCAACTCCGTACCGCTGGCCTCACCATTTTTCAGGCAGTATGATCCGTTCAACTGTTTGGTTAAAGTCTCGATCAAAACAAGTCCCATAGAACCGTTCTTTTCTTTATCAAACCCATCTGGCAGCCCAACACCGTTATCAGCTATTTTGATGTGGATATCATCTTCAACCAAACTCATATTGATAGTGATCTCTCCTTCATCTTTTTCGTTAAATGCGTGTTTGTAGATATTTACGATACTTTCGTTGAGCAACAGTGAAATCGGAATAGCCTGATTCAGTGTCACCAATATCGATTCACAATTAAATCGTGTTTTAATATTCTTTCTTTTCGTCTGATAGGTCTTCTGGATTTCACCTACCAGCTCTTTCGTGTATGTGGCAATATCAATATCTATGAAATTTTCATTTTGATAGAGCTTCTCGTGAACCAGAGACATCGATTTTATCTTCAGTTGACTATCCCTCAAGATCTCAGCGGTAAGTTCGTCTTCCGTATTCCAAACCTGCATTTCGAGCAATCCGGAGATAACAGCCAAATTATTCTTCACCCGATGATGGATTTCAGATAGCATTACATCTTTCTCCTTCAGCGATTCACTGATTTGACGTTCTGCCTCTTTCTGCTCCGTTACATCCCTGGCTACATAAATGTGCTTGCGTTTTCCATCCTGATCAAAAATTTCTGTGTGTGTTACTACAACCGGAATCTCTTTTTGAGACTCCGTCTTCATCATCCACTCATCCACTACCGGTTCATCCAGTTCATTTTGCGAGTAGGTTTGATCCAATTCATCAAACATGTCGGATTGAAACAGATCAAAAAAGAGCTCTCCATGCAGTTTGTCCGGTTGAAATTCCAGTGTTGATGTCACGGCGTGATTAATCAGCTCAATGCGATTGTCCTGATCAGTAACGATCAACATATCTCCCATAGACTGGATGATATTATTCATATAGCTTCGTGACACCATACTCTTACTCAGATTCTCAGCCATTGAGTTGAATGAATAAGCAAGGTCTGCAAGTTCATCCTTTGTGTTGATCTGAATTCGTTTAGAAAGATCTCCTGACCCCAAATCATCAGCCGTTCGCTGAAGTTTTTGAATCGGTTTGGCAATCGAACGATAAACTATAAACGTAAAAACCAATGCAATCATAAATGCAAGAATGGTAATGACAATTACCTGACGCACCGTGGTATTGGCTCTGCTTTCAAGTTCAGCCAACTGATTGTTTACTCGTTCATTAAATAGAGATCTCAACTCCATCAGCGAAGGCAACACCGTATTTCTGAAATATGGCTCTACAGTAACTGCAAAAATCTCGTTTCCAAAGCCACTCTCATCCGGATTGAGAATTTGTCTGGTTAGGGAATTGTAATAGCTAAAGGAGGTTTGAAGTGAGTCGGCCAGTTGCTCAATCTGCATGACAAATGAATCGAAATCTTCTTCATCGGCAATATTGCTTTTTGACCGTTCAAGGAACGTCTGAAAATCAGCTTCAAAGCTGTCCAGGCTTCGCTCTACCACACGCCTCGATTCCCTGATTTGTGCTGTTACGGAGAGTGAGTTATCACCTCGTTCACGCTTGTCAACCTCTGTGACGTAATTTCTGGTATAGAGAAGAGAATTTTGCAGATCTGATGTCATATCTGTCAAAGTCTGCAGCTGACTGGAAGTTAATTCACTGGTTTCAATCAGTTCATTTTTGACAGCATTACCCAGATAGTACGATAAGCTCCCCGTGATTAAAACAAGGAGTGCAATCGAGAAAAAGCCCGCTAATAATTTTGTACCAAGACGCATTGTAATCTTTTTTTATCTCATCTTGGTCAGTCTCATAGTCACTCTGTGCTGAAAGTAATACATTTTAGAGATAAGATTCAGGAATTATTTAACTTTGGTTATGAAGATTTTTTAATCAAATTTTAGCCCTGCATTTACTTAAAGAAGCCAAAGCAGTGCACGATTCCATAGCAAAGATCAATAACTCACAATTTCTTCAACTTTTTTTAGAATTTTTTCTTCTGAAGGAAGCACCGAATTCATAAGTCCTACATTATACGGCATCGGGATATCCGGCATTGTAAGCCGCTGAACAGGAGCATCCAAAAATCTGAAAAGTTCGTTGGATACGGTTGCGCCAATTTCTGCTCCAAAGCCGGCAGTCTCACTATCTTCATGAACAATAAGACATCTATTTGTCTTTTTCACAGATTCAAATACAGCTTCTCTATCCCATGGTAAAATTGTGCGCAGATCTATGATCTCCATAGAAACATCAGATTCTTCTGCTGCGGCTTCACACCTTTCGCACATTGCACCCCAGGTTACAATAGTAATGTCGTCTCCTTCCTGCAGTTTAGCTGCTTTTCCAAACGGAACAATAAAATCATCTCCCGGGTAGGGTTTACGGGCATATTTGGAATCCAGCAGGTTACGATGCTCAAAAAAGATTGTTGGGTTGTTACTTCGCATTGCTGATCGTAATAAACCCACAGCATCCTGAGCATTACTTGGATA
>CAZHUP010000210.1:0-4778 GCA_964535495.1 uncultured Rhodohalobacter sp. | reverse complement strand
ACCGCATAGTTGCTGAAAATTGTCTGTGTTTCCAGCTCTAACAGTACGTTCCGAATTTCATCAGAGTTTAGGGTTCCCGCTTTCTCAATAGCTTCAACAAACAGCTGACAGCTTCCATAACCGCCGGCTGCGTGGAAGCTTGGCTCTATATTGTAAGTTTCCCGGTATGAGTTTGTAAAATGATCTATACCCGGATTATCAACACTCGGTTCCCATGCTGATAAACCGTACGCGTATTCTGCTTTCTCACCCAGCTCATCATAAAACTGCTGAACAGCTCCTGACGATCCAAACATCTTTACATTTACATTTAACTCTTCCATCTGCTGAACAACTTTGATAAAATCGTCTAAAGCTGATGCAGCCATGGCTAATACCTCAGTTCCATTTTGCTCCAACTGCTCCAGATATTCCCTGAAATCTTCTGTACCCGATGGATACGTTTCGTGCATGGTGACTTGCATTCCATGTTCAAGAGCCAATTCTGCGGCTCCCTCACCGGCAGCCTTCGGAAAGAGCTGGTCTTCCTGAAGAATCGCAATTCTTGAAAGGTCGTTGTCAGAAGCCATGTCGATCAATCCGGCCAGGAAAAGTTCAGCCGGCGGCAGTACCATAAAGAGGTATTCACGGCCCTGTTCCCAGATAGAAGTGGTAGCAGCAAGCGGTGAGATCTGTACCATTCTGTGTCTTTCCGTCACAGGAGCTACAGCCTCAGTCAGTGTGGATCCGTATGGCCCCATGATTGCGTCGACCTGATCTTCCGTGATCAGTTTTTCGTAAAGTTCTATTGCTCTTTCAGAACTGGACTCATCGTCGTAAATCAAAAACTCGATGTTTCTTCCCAAAACTCCTCCTTGCTCATTGATATGCTGTTCGCACAACATATAGCCATTTTTAGCAGCAACACCCTGAGTAGCGTATGAGCCGCTCTGAGACATTGTAGCGCCAATGAGGATGGGATCTTGTTCGTTAGCGCAAGAAACAGAGAAGAAAAGAAGCAGGGAGAAAATCGAAAATACGGACAGTTTTAAGTTCATTTTTTAAGGAGTTTTTTAAAGACTAATAATTCCTCAAAATTAAAAATCTCCGGCTAATCTGCACATCTTATTTAAATACGTGTCTCACCGGTTTGTAAATGAACACTTTATGAAAACTGCCCGTCGGTAAACTATCTCCTAAATTCTGCTTTGAAGTTGGTGTAAAATAGATGTGTTTGACCCTCAAAGCCGGATCTTGTACCAAACATCAGCCACGCTTCCCCTTCACTGTTAGTGGTTACGGTGCTGTGAACCCTTTCAGAACTAACCTCTTTTATTTCAAACTCGTAGCCTTCTTCACACTCTCTGCTATTGGCAATATCTCCCATTATGGCGTTTTGATACCACTGCTGTGAGTCTCCCATATGCTGGATATTTAGCAGTACGTATCCGTCATCTCCTTCACCCTCAATCATTGGCTCGGGTCGAATGTCTGAAGCATCTGCAATAACTCTTACGGCCTCACCCGGCGCTCCGCCAATACCTGCGCAGCCGGACGGCACTTCCGTAGCAAAACGGACTGTAAAATGAACACTGTATGTAGTATTGGGTTCAAGTTCATCAACTTGGTTTCTAAAAAGCATCTTGACATTATCACTCCGATTAAAGGCCGTAATGTAATATCCGGATTGTGCGCTGTCTAAGGGAGCCGGTAATGGTTCAATTCCATAATCAAACTCCATGTTCTCTTCATAACTGACGGGGTAGCCCGTGTAAAAGGGTTCCCAATCTGTCTCAGATGTGTCAAAATCAGTTTCGAATGTAGTAACTATTTCATCGCTGCCTGTAAGGTCACAACCTGAAGTAAGCATAAATGCTGCGAGAAGAAGAGAGATGCCCCAATATTTTATGGAATAATTATTGACGTTATGATTTTCTGATCTTAATGTGTTGAATAGCATTGTGTTAGATTGCCTGTAAAATTCAAAAGAGACTCTACAGTTAGTACGAAATAAAGAGCAGAATGTTATGCTAATTACACCATGGAGAGGCGCGGGGTATCACTGTTTGTTTACCATCCAGTTTTTAAAAAAAGAAAAAATGCCCTGCAAAATGAATTACAGGGCATACTAAAGATTAGCTTGATTAACGAATTAGTTTTGTCCGAACTCAAACTCTTTCGGTGGATCGGTGTGCTTCAAATGCTTTACAAAGTAGTCCCACCGTTTCCGCATCATAAACGGCTCGCTGTAGTAACCGTGTCCGCGGTTGGGCAGCATAATCATATCAAAGTCTTTGTTCGCCCTGATCAGAGCATCTACAACAATAAGCGTGTTGTAGTGAGGTACATTTGTATCGAGCGTTCCGTGTGTAATCAATAGTTTCCCTTTCAGGTTTTCAGCGATCAGCGGGTTCGACTGATTATCGTAGTTGGTTCCGTCTGGAGTCTCTTCCAGCAGTCCCTGCCACTTTTCTCCCCAGGCATCGGCATAGTTGCGGTTATCGTGGTTACCCGCTCCTGAAACGGCTACGTGGTAAAAGTCGGGATAATCAAGAATGGCTCTGGTAGATGCAAAACCGCCGCCCGAGTGCCCATAAATTCCAACTCTGTTTAAGTCCATAAACGAATGACGTTCTGCAAGCTGTTCTATCATTGCCATCTGATCGGGAATCCCGTTATCTCCCATGTTGCCAAAGTAGAAGTCGTGAAACTCCTTGGATCTGCCCGGAGTGCCTTGTGCATCAACTTCAACAACTATGAAACCGAGTTCGGCCATAGCCTGCTTATCTGATCGGGATGCTCTGAAAGATCGGCTGCCAACACTACCGCTTTGTGGTCCCGGGTAGAGGTAGTTCAATACCGGGTAGGTTCTGTTCTCATCCAGATTGGTTGGGGTGTACATCAATCCGTAAAGATCGGTAGCTCCATCACGGGCTTTAACGGAAAACGGTGTAGGCGGCTGCCATCCGTGCGCTTCCAGTTCCGAGATATCAGCTTCTGCCAGTTTCATCAACTCATTACCGTCAAGATCCCTGATTACAGTCACCGGTGGTGTATCGGGTGAAGAGTAGGTATCAGTTAAGTAGCCAAGCTCAGCATTTAATGAAGTCTCATGATTGGCGATTCCGGGTGTGAGCAGGGTAAGCCCGCTGCCGTCAAAATTGATTTTATATAGATATTGAAAATAGGGGTCGCCCTCTTCCCGGACAGATCCGGTGAAGTAGATTACTCGATTTTGTTTGTCCAGGTGATCGATTTCCCGAACATTCCAATTGCCACCAGTGATCTGATTTTTAAGGTTACCGCTGTCCAGATCGTAAAGGTAGAGATGTCCCCAGTTATCTCGCTGTGACCACCAGATGAATTCGTTTGAATCTTTCAGATACCTCCAGCTTATCGAGTTAATACCGGATTCAAAAAATGTATCCTGCTCCTCTCGAAGTATGGATTTTACCTCGCCGGAATTAGGGTCAGCCGTTTGGAGATGAACCCGTTTGTGATCACGGGAAACCGATACGAAAGCGAGAGATTCGCCGTCGCTGCTCCACTCGGCATCCAGCAGTGAGCCATCACGGGCAGCAATATGATCGGTAATGGTCGATCGCTGGTAGTCGGGCTCCATATTTAGTCGAACCAGTTCGGGCTCATCACCGTGCAGGTTGATAATCACTCGTTCAACCATAAAGATGTATTCGTCACCGGGCAGGGGATATTTCCACTGCTGCAGTTCACCATGGCCAATTGCCGTAGACACCAGGTTCATATTTTTTACGTTTCTGGCATCCTGTTGGAAAGTGGCAATTCTTTTGGAATCGGGCGACCACAAGAGAACCGGAGCGTCCCGTTTTGTCCATCCTGCATTGTTTGTAGCATAGCCGAAATCCTTTTCCCCATCGAAGGTGAGTTGAGTTTCATTACCGGTTTCGAGATCCCTCAGCCATAAATTGTACTCTTTTATGAACGCTACTTTGGAACCATCGGGCGCCAGGGATTCTGTGAATCGGTTGTAGAGAGTTTGGTTTTCGGATGTGTCGCAATTTTCACCGTCTGTACTGCAGGTAAAATTGATTCCATTTACTGAAAATGAGATGGCAGATCCATTGTTGGTAAAATCAAAATCGCGGAATGGTAAACTCAGATCGTCTATGGAGAGCCCGGTAATTGCTGATAGTGTTTCGGCAAGTGCTTCGTGGTTAAATGCTCTTGATAAATAATTGCTTGATGGATCTGCAACCATAAATTCAGCTCCCCCGGGCACGGTATACAGAAACGTAATACGGCCATCATCCTGCCAGTTTATATTGGATACAGTGTTATAAACCAAAGAGTTGATATGCTGGCCCAGGAAAGACTCAGCGCGGTGATAATCTTCATCTGAAATAGATTCTAGCTGCTCATCTGTCTGAGATTCCTGAACGGACTGTTGTGTAGTTGTACAGCCCACTGTAAACAAGATTAAAGTAAAGACCGGCAGGAGACTTTTTATATAGATTGATTTGAGAGCCATATTATTTTGTATTTAGTAGTTGGAAATGGACGTGGCGATTCAGGAATATATAGAAATGAAGGTTATTTAAAAGCGGTAGAAATATTTACAAAGATGTGATGAGAAAAGGAAGGGTTAAAAAATTCCGTTTGAACAGCAGATTGGACAAACGGATTTTTCAATTAGAACCTGAGTTCGATTGTTAAAAGCATCAACACAAAAGTCCCCTTATTAAAGGGTTTCTCTTTTATCCCGCGAAGCGATATTGAGGGGGATGTTCATCAGAATGCGGAAAAATTCGATGGACACCCCT
>CAZHUP010000209.1:0-4781 GCA_964535495.1 uncultured Rhodohalobacter sp. | reverse complement strand
TAGAAAACTTTAGAAACATATTTAAAATAGAAGACCTCAGGAATAGGATTCTCTACGTGGTCGGAATTTTAATGGTATATCGTATCGGTAGTTATGTTACGATGCCTGGAGTAGATGCAAGTTTATTAACCCAGACACAAGGTGATGCATCAAGTCTTTTAGGACTTTTTGACCTTTTTGTTGGGGGAGCATTTTCAAGAGCCGGAGTATTTGCACTTGGTATTATGCCCTATATTACTGCAGCTATTATCATTCAGCTGATGGGTGCTGCTGTTCCTTACTTTCAAAAACTTCAGCGTGAAGGAGAGGAAGGAAGGAGAAAGATTAACCGTTTGACACGTTACGGTACAGTTGGAATTACAGCTGTTCAAGCTATCGGTTTTGCGATTAACTTAATGGCTACATCACCGGATGCTATCGTTGTTACAAATGCTACGTTTATTTTTACATCGATTGTAGTTTTGACGGCCGGTACAACTTTTGTTATGTGGCTTGGTGAACGAATTACTGACAGAGGAATCGGTAATGGTATTTCGATACTCATTATGATAGGTATTATTGCCGTATTACCAACGAATCTTATGAATGAGATTCAGACAACCAATAATGCTATTATCATTATTGTAGAACTCGCAGGACTGGCTCTGGTTATTGCCTCTTGTGTTCTTTTAACTCAGGGAACAAGAAAAATTCCGGTACAGTATGCAAAACGTGTTGTTGGCCGAAAGGTTTACGGTGGCACAACACAGTATTTGCCTCTGAGAGTTAATGCCGCGGGTGTGATGCCGATTATTTTTGCGCAATCCATCATGTTTATTCCGAGTACAGTTGGGACATTTTTTCCTGAGAATGAAACAGTACAATGGATGACGGCATGGTCAGCTGACTTTACCGGTATTACGTATTCAATCATATTCTTCATTGTCTGCGTGTTCTTTACATTCTTCTACACAGCTATTGCTGTGAATCCAAAGGAGATGGCAGATACCATGAAGCGTCAGGGCGGTTTTATTCCAGGTGTAAGGCCCGGTAAACAGACCGTAGAGTTCATTGATAATATTTTGACTAAGATTACACTTCCTGGATCCCTGTTTTTGTCTTTCGTTGCTATTATGCCGGCGATTGTAGCAAGAATGGGAGTAACTCCGGGATTCGCCCTCTTTTATGGAGGTACAAGTTTGCTGATTATTGTAGGTGTAGCATTGGATACACTGCAGCAAATTGAAAGCCATCTGATGATGAGGCATTACGACGGATTTATGAAATCAGGTAAAATCAAAGGAAGAAGAAGGTCCTGATGATCTATCTGAAAAGTGAGTCGGAAATTGAAAAGCTGAGAGAAGCGGCTCAGTTGGTGTCGAGAACACTGGCAGAAGTTGCAAAAAAAATCTCTCCGGGTATTCAAACCGGTACACTTGATAGTTTGGCAGAAGATTTTATCAAAAAACATAATGCAAGGCCAGCTTTTAAAGGATACGGACCAAAACAGAATCCGTTTCCCGCGAGTTTATGTATTTCGATAAATGAAGAAGTTGTACATGGTATTCCCGGTACACGTGAATTGAAGGAAGGGGATATCGTTTCTGTGGATTGTGGTGTGGAAAAAGATGGATATTTTGGTGATCACGCTTACACATTTGTTGTTGGAGAGTGTGATGATAAAACCAGAAAACTATTAAAAACCACACTTGAATCTCTTTATAAAGGGATTGAGAAGGCAGTACACGGGAATAAAATCGGAGATATTGGTTCTGCGATACAACAACACAATGAAAAAGAAGGATTTGGTGTTGTAAAAGATCTTGTTGGACATGGAATTGGCAAGAGTATGCATGAAGATCCATCTGTGCCAAATTTTGGAAAAACCGGACGCGGTGAAAGGCTACGATCGGGAATGTCATTGGCTATTGAACCGATGATAACAGAAGGAACCTGGAAGGTTAAAACATTGTCTGATGGTTGGACGATTGTTACGGCTGATGGTTCGCGTGCCGCTCATTTTGAGCACGACATAGTAGTAAGAGAAGGAAAAGCTGAAATTCTCAGTACTTTTGATTATATTGCTGAGATCACAAAAAATGAAATTCTAGAAACGCATTATGGCTAAACAAGAGCCGATAAAGCAAGACGGAAAAATATTAGAAGCATTACCGAACGCTCAATTTCGTGTTGAGTTGGATAATGGTCATGAGATATTAGCTCATGTGTCAGGCAAAATGAGAATGTATTACATAAAAATCTTACCGGGCGACAGAGTACAAGTAGAAATGTCACCGTATGATTTAACGAAAGGAAGAATAACATATCGTTATAAGTAAATAGGATTACTATTATGAAGACAAAATCCTCAGTTAAGAAAAGAAGTGCAGACGACAAGATAGTTCGGCGTAATGGTCGTGTCTATGTAATTAATAAGAAGAATCCGCGTCATAAGCAGCGGCAAGGTTAAAAATTATTGGATTTGATTTATGGCAAGAATCGCAGGTGTTGATTTACCGAAACAGAAACGCGGTATAATTGCGTTAACTTATATTTTCGGAATTGGCAGAACCACAGCAAAAGAAATTTTGGACGAAGTTGGTATTGATCACGATGCCAAGGTAGTAGACTGGAATGAAGACCAGGTAGCATCACTGCGTTCAATCATTGATAACGATCTGAAAGTTGAAGGTGCATTGCGTACCGAGATTAACGGAAATATCCGTCGACTTATAGAAACAGGCAGTTACCGTGGTGTGAGACACAGAAGAGGTTTACCTGTTCGTGGGCAGCGTACACAAACAAACGCCCGTACTCGAAAAGGTAAGAGAAGAACTGTAGCCGGTAAGAAAAAAGCTCCTAAATAACGTATAATATTTTAATCTAATGGCTAAACGACAAAGAAAAGCTGCAGGTGAAAAAGTAGCAAGAAAGAAGAAGAAAAAGCAGATTGCGAATCCTAATGGGATGGCATTTGTGAAGGCAACATTTAATAATGTCCTTGTTAGTGTTACTGATGCTAACGGTAATGTGTTGTCATGGTCATCATCCGGTAAAGAAGGATTTAAAGGGTCTAGAAAAAACACTCCTTACGCGGCTCAGCTAAGCGCTGAAACTGCAGCAAAGGCAGCATACGATATGGGACTTCGGAAGGTTGAAGTTTTTGTTAAAGGCCCCGGTTCAGGTAGAGAAGCAGCCGTTAGAGCACTTGCAACTAGTGGGTTAGAAGTGGTTTCTATTAAAGATCGGACTCCAATCCCACACAATGGATGCCGCCCTCCTAAACGAAGAAGAGTTTAAAACTAATACATTTAATTAGATGGCACGATACAGAGGTCCAAAGCAAAAAGTAGCGCGTAGATTTAAAGAACCAATTTTTGGTCCCAGCAGCGCTTTAGAAAGAAAACCGTACGGTCCTGGTCAACACGGTAGAAGTCGTTACACCAGGAAATCTGAATATGCTATTCAGCTTGATGAAAAGCAGAAGGCGAAATATACCTATGGTCTGCTCGAAAAACAGTTTCGTAACTTATACGAAAAAGCGAACCGCCAAGAAGGTGTTACTGGCGAAGTTCTATTGCAGCTGTTAGAGTCTAGATTAGATAACGTTGTCTTCAGGATGGGATTCGCCAGAACCAGGCGACAAGCAAGACAATTAGTGTCCCACAAGCATATTGTTGTAAATGGACAAGTGGTAAATATTCCATCCTACCAGGTTAAGTCAGGGGATGTGATTACAATTCGTCCTAAGTCTCGTGACTTGGAGTTAATTACAGAAACCTTACAAAGCTATTCGACTAGCAAGTATAAGTGGATTGAAACGGACAAAAAGACAAAAACAGGTAAGTTTTTGAATGTCCCTGTAATGGAAGAAATACCTGAGAACATCAACGTTCAGTTGATTATTGAGCTTTATTCTAAATAATTTAAACAGTTTTTTAAAGATCCAGCTATGAACAGCTATAGTTTACAAATGCCTGATATACTTGAGGTAGAAAAAGAAACAGAAAACTTTGGTACATTTATTCTTCAGCCTTTAGAGAGAGGATTTGGTGTTACCATTGGAAATTCATTTCGCAGAGTTCTTTTATCCTCATTACCGGGTTTAGCAATAACTGCTGTAAAAATAAACGGTGTTGATCACGAGTATTCAAGTATAGACGGTGTAAAAGAAGATGTCTATGAAATCATCTTGAATCTCAAGCAGATCCGTTTTAAGCAGGTAGAACAAAGTGGCGGTGTTGTTACTCTGACATTAAAAGGGCCTGGTAACTTTACAGGAAAAGACATTGATGATGCTACTGCAGATTTTGATGTACTTAATCCAGAGATGGTTATTGCAACATTATCTGAAGATGTAGAATTAGATGTTGAGCTACGTGTAGGCCGCGGACGCGGATACGTACCTGCTGAAGAGATGGCGTCTGATTTTGAAGATGATGTAAGCTTATTACCCATCGATGCTATATTTACTCCGATAAAATCTGTTCAATTCAATGTAGATAATGTGCGAGTTGGCCAGAGAACGGACTATGAAAAATTAGTTCTCAATGTTACAACTGATGGATCTTTAAATGCGAAAGAAGCTCTAACAATTTCAGGTAAAATTCTCAAAGAACATATTGAGAAATTTATCACAGAAAAAATTGAAGAGCCGTTCACACAAGAAGAAGAGGAAGTAGATGCTGAAAAGCAACGCGTTGCAAGCTTGCTTAAAACCAGTATCGAAGATTTGAATCTAAGTGTAAGAGCTTACAACTGCTTGAAATCAGCAAATATTAATACTATTGCTGAATTAGTTT
>CAZHUP010000208.1:0-4786 GCA_964535495.1 uncultured Rhodohalobacter sp. | reverse complement strand
ACGCGGGCGAGGTAGATATCGCCAACGGTGCGTTGGTTCTCTTCAGATTCTATAAAAAGTTGTGCCAGTTCTTTGTTTTCCAGCAGTGCAACACGGGTTTGTTTCCCCGATGAGTGTATAATGATCTGGTTCTTCATGTAAGCGGTAAAATTTCATCAGCAATTCGCTAAGCTTACACTTCACAATCAAAAAGATCTGGTGGGTCCTCAAAAACAGTACACTATTTTCCAGATGGTCACTTGCACGAGATAAAGCAGAGCGAGTTGCTAAACTGTTAGAATTCTTGTTAGAAATAGGTGTGGGCGAACTATTTTGCCCGTTAAATCCATAATCTGAGCACGCAACAAAGCGGCAGACCGCATTGAGGCGAAAAATCAAATAAGGGGTAATATGTCGTAAAGCTCTAAAAATCAATTAAATAAAGTATCGAGTTCGTAGATTTGTAATCGAACTAGTCCAATGTTTAAATATAGCAGAAAGTTGGCTAATAATTAAATATTGAATGATTTGTAGCAAAGAATCTTAAAATTTTACTCTTCACTGACTCTTTTGATGGAAGCTCCAACCGCATTTAGCTTCTCTTCGAGGTTCTCATAGCCTCTGTCGAGGTGGTAAACGCGAAGAACATCTGTAGTGCCTTCCGCAACCATACCGGCCATAACCAAGCTAACGCTGGCTCTGAGATCGGTACTCATTACAGATGCACCGTTAAGTTCAGTTTTACCCTGAATTGACACGCAATTTTTTTCGACTTTCAGTTTAGCTCCAAGCCTGTTCAGTTCAGGCACGTAACTGAATCTGTCAAAATAGATGGTGTCGGTCACTTTCGATTCTCCATTAGCCTGCGTCATCAACGTTGCCCATTGAGCCTGAAGATCGGTCGGGAATCCCGGATAGATTTCTGTCTCCACAGATACCGGTTTTATACTCTTGTTTGATTTTACCCGAATGGTTGATCCGTCAATCTTCAAATCCACTCCGAGCTTCTTAAAATGCTTTGGGAAGGTTCCAAGATCTTCCGGTTTGCACCCTGTAAGCGTCAGATCCGAATCCGGATGCATGGCTGCTGCAATCATGTAAGTCCCGGTCTCGATTCTGTCGGGGTCGTTTGAGAACTCCACACCTTTAAGTTGATCGGCTTTTCGGATCGTCAGTGTATCGGTTCCGATTCCCTCAATATTAGCACCCATTTTCACCAGCATATTACATAGCAGAACCACATCCGGTTCTTTAGCTGCATTTTTAATGGTAAACTTTTTGGCGCGTTTTACTGCTGCAAGAACAAGATTAATGGTTGCTCCCACACTGCTCGGATCGAGCTTGAACTCACCACCTTCAATTTCTTCACCTTCAATAGAGGCAACAACATATCCCTCTTCCAATTCGATATTTATGCCCATCGCCTCCATGCCTTTCAGATGGAGATCTACTGGACGGGGCCCCCATGCACAGCCTCCGGGTAGTGAAACTCGGGCTTTACCCATGCGGCCCACAAGCGCACCAAGCATATAGAAAGAGGCTCTCATTTTTCGAACAAGGTCGTAAGGAGCTTCGGTATGGCTGAGATGAGTAGGATCGATCACCAGTTTATTCTCATCTTCAAGAAATTCGACCTTTGTTCCCGTTACGCGAATCACATTGTTGAACGTGTAAATATCTCGCAATTTGGGAATAAGGTGAAGAGTAGAGGGGCCGTCACCAAGTATGGATGCAGCCATAAGGGGCAGCGCTGCATTTTTTGATCCACTGATTGCAATTTCGCCTTTTAATGGTGTAGGACCTTTAATAACAAATTTATCCACGGGGTTCGATCTCTAAAATAGTTTGATTTTTTTCAACGTTATCGCTTTCTGATACAGAAACGGTAGCCACTTTTCCGGCCGCCGGTGCTTTCAATTCATTTTCCATTTTCATGGCTTCCAGTATGGCAACAGGCTGGCCTTCTTCAACTTCGTCACCTTCAGCAACCAATAGTTCTAATATTTTACCGGGCATTGGGGCTTCGAGAAGACCAACTGAAGCAAGCTCATCAGTAGAAAATCCGAGCCGCTCCAACAGCAGTTCTTGCTCATCTTTAACAACCGTTTTCACAAACTTGCCGTCGATGGAGAAAGAGATATTCTGTTTGTCTACTTCAATGTTATCAATGATGTGCAATTTAGTTCCGGTTCGGAACAGTACGCGGCCATTTGACTGAGAAATCAGCTCGTAAGGCATCTCTTTGCCATCTACGGTAGCTGATTGTTTTTCATCATTAATTTCAACGTCAAATGAGCGGTCGTCTATAGTCGATTCAAACTGCATGGCTCTGTATACTTTTTAGTCCTGTTTTAGTGGCCTTAAAACTAAACTGCTGAATGTTATCCGAATCGTAAAATGGAGATACGGATTGAAGGGATACGGAGTCAAAAACTTCGATGTAACCGTGGTTGATCAATTTAATTAAATCATCACGAATGGCACCGTAGCTGAGCCCCGTCTCATCCTGGATGTGAGAAAAAGGTTCAGGGTAGATTAGCTCCCTGAGAATTGATTTTTCGGATAGTGTTAATTTTTCCTTCGGCATAGAGTATGAAGATAGAGGCTGACTTTCTTAATGACAATACAGATTTGAGACTAATCCACTCTAATGTCACCGTATGTGATAACGTTTTCGTTTCCATCAACTAAAATAATGCGATACGTGCCCTGTGGATTTTCCCTGAATTGGGCGATGTCAAGTGGTGACAGTGGAAGAGAGGTCAGCCCTGGAGGAATAGGCCTCCGAATATCTTGAAAAACCGGTCGGACATTGTTATCACCATAATATGCATAGACTCGCAATTCGGACACCGACTCTACACCGGTAACTACTACATCCAGAGAAACTTGCTCTGTGGTTAATACTGGATTTGGATATGCAGGATCAACTTCTACCAATCCCTGAAAGAAAGGGGCTATCCTCCAGTCGTCAGGGTCACTGTTTATTACAGTCCCGTTACTGCTGGTTTCGGTAATCCCTTCCGGAAGACTATATGCGGCACGTTCAAAATCTCTCTGATCACTGCTCTGATTGCAGCCAACTATTAAAAAGAGGAGAAAAAGTGTGGCAGGAAAAAGAAGTTTTTTGTAAAAAATCACAATAGCTGATTTAGATGAAATGGTGCTTCAATTGATTCAGTTCTTTCTTGAAGAGTGACGAAATCGTCACAAAAATGTTGTATTTTTTGATAAATAGAAATCAAAATAAAGAAGTACAGTAATGATACAAGTTTACGGGATTAAAAACTGTAACAAAGTGCGAGACACCTTTAAGTGGCTGGATGAAAACGAGGTTGAATATGAATTTATTGACCTGAAAAAAGAGCCGCTAACTAGAGACGAGTTACAGTCGTTTGTAAATCAGATTGGACTGGACGTATTGATAAACCGCCGAGGTATGAAGTGGAGACAGCTTGGGCTGAAGGATAAGAATCTGAGTGACAAGGAGCTGTTTGAACAGCTTTTAGAACACCAGGTGATGATAAAGCGCCCGGTACTGGTTGAAGGAGAAGCAATTTTAGTTGGATATGATGAGGACGCATTTGAAGCTTTTGTTGAGTAGTTTTCTATTTCTGCTGGCGGCCCCCATTTTAGTCGCTCAATCCAACTTTACGTACGACAGAGAGCGAGAGCAGACTCCTTCGATGGAGGAGATGCTGGAGGTTAGAGAGATTTTTGAATATGAGGTGAGGTATGGATTCTTTACGCTCGGCTGGGTGGATGTTGAGCTTTTGCCCGACACTACCTACAACGGCGAGAAAGCGTATCACCTTAGAACAACGATGCGCTCAAACAGGCGGCTGCCATTTATGGGGACACGCATCGTGAACTATGAAAACATTTTTCAGTACAATGAGAAGTGGCCCTACAGTCATCTGTTTTGGCGAGACGACGTTCACGATGAAGAGTACGACAGTGCCCGAATTATTTTTGACCGTGAGACTGAAGAAGTTCTGTTTTTTGAGCACGGCGAACCCACCGATACACTTGCACTGGAAGAGCCTGCCAGCGGCGGAGATATAATCTTCTACTACTCCAGAATGTTTGCAGGACTTGAAGAGCCTTACACTCTGCCCGCATACATCGAAGGGGAGATGGGGTTGGTAACCGCGAAGAGCGGACCGGAAACAGAAATGCGCGAGTATGACGCTTTTGATGAACCGATTGAGACCTATCGAAGTGAAGGTACAGCAGATGTTGACGGCCCATTTGGATTCAACGGTAATTTTAAATCGTGGTTCTCTACCGACGATCTTCGCGTGCCGGTAGAAGCCCATGTACGTGTAATATTTGGAAACGTAAAAGTTCGGTTAATAAACTATGAGCGCAGAGAAGGGAATTAAGATTTTTTTCAAAAAACTGGATCATGCTAAAGATTTACCATTACCCGCCTACGAGAGTGATGAAGCGGCCGGTATGGACATCCGTGCTGCCTTAGGTGAGCCAATGACGTTAAAGCCGGGCGAAAGGGATTTGATATCAACAGGGCTGAAAATGGCTCTGCCCGAAGGTTATGAAGCACAAATCAGACCGCGAAGCGGATTGGCCTACAAACACGGTATCACCATGCTGAATACACCCGGCACCATCGATTCTGATTACAGGGGAGAAGTGAAAGTTTTGGCCATCAATCATGGAGGCGAACCATACGTCATTGAACATGGTGACCGAATTGCGCAGATGGTGATAGCGCCTGTTTATCAACCACAGATCGAAGAATCTGAAACCCTTCCTGAAACCAATCGCGGAGAAGGCGGATTTGGAA
>CAZHUP010000207.1:0-4801 GCA_964535495.1 uncultured Rhodohalobacter sp. | reverse complement strand
GACGGGGCTAATCTGACGTTAGAAACTCCGACATTTTCCTGGACACCTGTTGCCAGTTCAATAGGCGGTCTTTTTGAGTATGAGTTCCTTCTTGTAGAAGTTTTTAGAGGGCAAACACCGCTTCAGGCGATCAACAGTAACCGAGAGCACGCATTTGAAACGCTTACAGGACAGACAACACTGCCATACACTCTGCAATATTTACCTCTGGAAGAGGGGGCAACCTACGCCTGGCAGGTAACAGCAAGGGATGCCAATGGACAGATTCCTCTTCAGAACGACGGAGAGAGTGAGATCTATACATTTACTTATAGGGATAAGAGCGTTAGTGATGATGTGATTGCAAAGCTGGATGAGCTGAGGGAGATCAACCTTGTACCGGGTTTTGCTACGGTTGACAACTTTCAAAGGCTGGAGGTTGAAGAGACTGCTAACTCATATATTATAAGTGGTTTTGCAGATCTGAATCTTGAATTTTTAACGATCAATCCGGTCACACTTCAAGCTGAACTGGACAGGGTGGAAATTCAGAAATCGGCTTCTCTGGAAACACCCATTTTGATGGGAGGTGATATTCTTGCCAAAACAAATGAGCTGGAAGATCTAACCCTGACACTTTCTGATTATGTATCTATACCGTCGGTTTCATGGAATTTTGCACAGGGTTTAACTGCAGATTTAAATATTTCGACACCGGATGGTTCTGATATGTACGCAGGCGGTGAGATGACACTAAGCCGTTCCGGATTAAGAGGAAGGGCAACGGTAAGCGGGTCGCCTTTAATGGAAATTGGTCAGGGGCCGCTTGCAGTAACAGTGAATCAATTATCGGTACGGTACCCGGAGGGGCAAATTCGTGCACGAACAGAGGCGAGCTTTTTAGGTGAGGAGATTTGTGAAGTACCTGAATTCTCTCTTCTGAACGGTGATTTCAGGATGAATTTAAATTGTACGGTCAATAAATCCATACCCATGGTTGATCAGTCCGACCGCCTTATGCTGAATATTGAGGAGGTAAACGGACAGATAACCGGAGCATTGGATAGTGATGATTTTGATTTTAATGTAGTAATGAACAGCAGCGTTGATCTGCTGATGACCGAAGATCGATATTGTGGCGGCTCAACAGTGATTGAATACTCCTCGGCTGATGGATTAAGCTCCGGACAGTTTACTCCTACCTGTAGTATGCCGAGACCAAAAATCGATTTAGGATTCCTTCACGCTACTGTGAAAAATATTGAACTGGATCAACTTCAAGTAAGTGAAGATGGTACCGGCTTAGACTTTAATGTACGATTTGATTCTCAGCTCTCATTTCCTACAAATCCAAACCTTGCACTTCCTCAGCTTGACGGAGTGGAGATTTCAAACAGCGGGATCACATTTCCGGAAGCACTGTTCCAGAGCAGCGATTTACCGGTTAATAACTCTTTCGAACTGGGGAATTTTAATCTTCAACTTGAGAGATTTGAGCTCGACGCATTTACATTTCCCTGGTTCGATTGGACCGGAGACGGTGTTGGGCCATGGAGTTTTAATTTTGATGCCGGGATGGAGTTGCCATTTTCTGCAGATCTGCCCGGTTGTCTGTCTGCCACTTCACTCATGGTTGAAAATGCTTCAATCGCATCAGACGGTGATGGAGAATTGGCTGTGATGGGTTCATTCAACGCTGATGATATAGCATCGTGCAGTTGGGATATTGGACCGGGTTTCAGCCTGGATATCCATAACATCGGTGGCGACGCAGTGATGAAGCGTTCAGATGATCAGTTTAGTGTGAGAAGTGACATCACTTTTGATGCGGATCTGAATGTTGATGAACCGCTAGCATGCAGCGATGCATCTCAGATAGAATTGAATGATTTATCGGTAAGCCTGGATGAAGGTTTGAACGGAGATGTATCCATTCAAAGTCCGGATTGTCCTCTACAGATTGGTCCGTATACGGCAGACATCGATAACGCTTCTCTTCAGTTTAACTATAGCGAACAAGACGGACAGGAAGTCGCTTTAAGCGGAGCTGCAACGTTAAATGTCGGTGATGATCAAACTGCAACTGGGACTTTTACTCTTGATCTTCGGACGGGTCTGTTTTCAGATATAAGCTTTGAAATTGACGGGCCATTTGAGTGGGGAATTCCAAGAGAGGATCCTGTACTTGTATTTACTATTGATGAGGCATCAATATCCAACGCCGGTTTGATGATAGATGGCCGGCAGTCTCTCAATCTTGGAGAAACCTCGATGGGTACCACTTTTGATGGTCTACTGATTGACTGGGATACCTATGAAATATTGGGTGGGCGCATCATTTTTGATGAATCGTTTAATTTGGCCGCAGGAGTAGATCTTGATACCAATAGCCTTCAGTTTGAATCATCAACAACGGATAGTGTTACAGCAATTACCCCCGGATTATTGATGAGTACTGCCGGAACAGTGCAGATCGATTCGCTCGGCGTGCGATCAACCGGAACAGGGTCTGCTTCTATCAATATAGACGGACTGGATATCGGTGATCTGGAAATTGAGTATAGTGATGATTTTGCCTTTGGATTGAGTCCGTTTGGTGTAAGGCAGGGACAGGTTGATTTCAATTGGAATCAACAGCGCGTAGCCTATGCTGATGAAAATGGATTTTTCCCAAGTCTCTCATTCTTTACAAGTGAATTTTTGCCCGATCGAATTCCGCTTCCGCACGTTGATGTGGCATATCTACAGATTCGCGATGAGGAAACGGGGGATCTGCTAATAACTACTGATCGTCTCGATAACGGTACATTTCAAATCGATACACTCGAAGATGAAGAGCTGATGCTGACCCTGCCGGTTCTTCAAAGAGGGGACGAGGCCGTTGCACCGGCAGTATCCGTGCAACTATCACAGCTGGTGATTAATCCTGCTAACGGAACCTATGTAAGCGGTTCTGTACAGGCTAATGTGGAGGAAGGAAGTAATTTAGGTGACCGACCAAACTTACCGTTTGAGCTACAGGAAATCACTTATACGAATGGAGTAAATGAAGAAGGGCAGGAGATTGAGGCTCTTTTCCTTTCAGGATCACTTCGGCTTTTTGATCAAGTATTGGGAGACAGCCAGGATATTTCGCTTTACGCACAATCGGATGGTTTTATTAGAGGGGGAGTTCTACTGCCCGACTTAAATCTGGAAGTACCCCTGGATGGTCCTGGAAGCAGAGTAGTACTGAAAGGTGATTCGCTATCAGGACACTTTGACTGGAACCCTCAGAATATTCAGGCTTCACAGTTTGATCTGGATATCAAAGGTGAATTTCAGATTTTGGATTTTGATGGCAATACGCTTGCCGCTTCTGATGTAAACTTTACATACGATCAATTTGGAGTAAGTGTAAAAGATTTTTCCTTGGGAGATCCTTTTGAAGGTCGTGCATTTGATTTTGGCTTTTTGGATATAGAAATACCTTCAATTGATGCTCTTAATCTGTCGTATAGTAATCAAACCGGTTTTGATTACAGTGCAGAAGTTGACTTCAACCTGAACTTTGATATTAATGGTCAGCAAATTCCTTTTCCTCTGAAAAATGTTGAGATTCGAAAAGGCCTTGGCTTTGTACTGCCGGAACAGGATATCCACGAAGGAAGTATGCCCGGTTTAAATCTTCCATCGGTAGAGTTTGGCGCTTTTAAGCTTGAACCACTTGCTCTGAGAATGGATCGTGACACCATTGATGTCAATAATCTTTCCGCAGGTTCACTTCTGGATCTTTTACCTGATGTCGACTTTAATTTCTCAATGCCCGGTTTTGAGGAGTCTGTACCGTCATTAGCACAACTGAACCTGACTGTACAGGATGCAAACTTCAGTGAAGGACTCTTTAATGGTGATATATTACCGCTCGATTTTGATGATGTCCCGCTCTTTTTACCGCTGGGATCGGGTGCCGGTATAAATCTGAGTGAAATTGGCGGTTCACTTTTTGAGCAGGATGATAGCCAGGGTTTTTCAATTAACCTTGACGGTGAATTTGTTTTACCCGATTTCTTTGCAGACAGTGACGACTCTTGTACTCCGACAGATGTTCAGCTAAATGTGACAAGAGAGGGTTACTTCTCTGGGCAGCTGTCTGATTTTGAACCGTGTGGCGAAATAGATTTAGGTGCGCTTTCTCTTCAGTTTGGTGAATCTATGCTGGTATTTTCACACGAAGAGGATGAGCAAATAGCTACGATCGAGGGGGGAGTTACTGTTTCAATTGAGAATACAGACGGAGACTTTGTTGAGACCAGCGGATTTTTAAAATACGATCTGATCAATGGAGGTATTCTGGACGGCAGTGTAACCATTGACTCTGAGTTCGCATGGAATTATCCCAACGATGATTCGATCTTTAATTTTTACGTCAGTTCGGCAACTCTCAATTCCGACGGTTTGGTTATGAATGCCGGTGGTGGTCTTTATTTTGATGATGACACATCCATCGATGCGACATTTAACAATCTTACCCTTAGCCTGTCTACTTTTGAACTGACGGATGGAAGTGTTGAATTCAGTAACTCTTTTGCACTGGATGTAGGTTTTGGTCCCAGAACATGGGGTGTTAATGATCCAAATGTAGATCCTGAGTTTTCTAATGGTGTCCGAATGAATATTCCGGATAATGTAGAACTCTCTTTTGACGGTCTATTTGTAAATGGTCAGGCCGGTTCCGTTCTCTACTTTGGAGATGAACAGTTTGATGCGATCAGTGTGGACTTTGTTGATACCAGATTTCTCTTCTCTCCAACCCCCATGATAACTGAAGGAAGAGCAGATT
>CAZHUP010000206.1:0-4806 GCA_964535495.1 uncultured Rhodohalobacter sp. | reverse complement strand
TCTTACGATGATGCCGATTCAGAGTTGAAAAAAGTTTATGATGATATCATCAAGTCGAGGGGGAAATTGGCCGACGTTCACAAAATTCAGAGTCTGAATCCGGATGCACTGGTCGCTCATATGGATCTTTACATGAAGGTCATGTTTGGTAAATCGCCTCTGAAAAGGTATCAGCGGGAGATGATGGCTGTGGTCGTTTCGGTAGCAAATCGATGCAGCTACTGTATTGAGCACCATGAACAGGCACTACTCGCCTACTGGAAAGATGAAGAGAAAACCGAACTGCTCAAGCACGATCGCGCTAATCTTGATCTGTCGAAAACCGATCGGCAGCTCTGTAATCTTGCCGAGAATTTGACCGTTAATGAAGGTCCCGATTATGCTCAATATGTTCAGCAGCTTAAAGATACCGGACTGGATGATCGGGCCATTCTCGATGCGGTTCAGGTAATCGCCTATTTTAATTTTGTAAACCGACTGGTGTTAGGACTCGGTGTTGAGTTTGATGAGTCTGAGAAGAAGGGATATAACTACTAATACCGCCTATGGAATCGCCACAGAAAATCATCAGCCTGGTACCGTCACTCACAGAACTTCTTTTTGACCTGGGGCTTGAGGATCAAATTATCGGAAGAACCCGTTTCTGCATTCATCCGGAAGAAAAAGTGGATCAGGTGGAAATAGTGGGCGGAACCAAAAATCCGCGGATTGATAAAATCCGGAATGCAAAACCCGATCTGATCATCGCCAACAAAGAGGAGAACCGGAAAGAGGATATTGAGAAACTGCAGTCCGATTTTGATGTGATGACCACCGACATCAACACAATAGAGGATGCCCTTTTTACCATTCACGATATCGGAAAGCGTTGCGGCACCGAACAGGCTGCTAAAGAGCTGATATCAGCCATACGTATGGAGTATGAGCATACACCTGATGAACCGAATCTCTCCGTAGCTTATATGATCTGGCGCGATCCCTGGATGACGGTTGGCGGTGATACCTACATTCACTCTGTTCTATCCCATTGGAACATGGATAATGTTTTTGAGAAACAAACCAGGTATCCAAAAACATCACTTGAAGAGCTTACGGATAAAAACCCCGACCTCATTCTGCTTAGCAGTGAGCCCTACCCTTTCAAGGAGAAACACGTCCAAGAATTTGAAGAGGCCTGCCCCGAATGCCGTGTTCTGTTGGTTAACGGCGAATGGTTTAGCTGGTACGGTTCGCGCATGCTCCCTTCTTTTAAAAACCTGAACGCCTTCCGAAAGGCAATTGGTTAGTAAAATGTATTAAAACACTGTCGCTTTTCGTTATCTTGCAGATATGATTAAATCTACGCTTTCAATAGTACTGCTTGTTTTCGTTTTTACTGCCGGGATCGCTAATGCTCAAACATCGGATGAAATTACGCCCGAGGAGCGTGCTCAGGCCATGGAGTATTTCATTCAGGGTATTACCGATTTTGAAAATGAGGATTATGAACGGGCACTTGATAATCTTACCGCTGCACACCTGAAATTGTCTGATGATCCCGGAATCAACTACGCACTATCGGACGTTTACCTGATGATGGGTGATTATAACAACGCTTCATACTACGCCCAGATCGCGGCTGATAATGAACCGGAAAATCGATGGTATCAGCTTCAGCTGGCAGAGATTTATCGCCAATCCGGCCGCTATGAAGCCATTATTGATATTTTTGATACCATTCTAGAATATCACCCCGACGATGCTGATGTACTTTACATGAAATCTCAAGCCTTTGTCGAGTTTGGGGAGCTTGAAAAATCAAATGAGACTCTCGACAGGCTTATTGAAATCCGGGGCAGTGAATTTGAACTCCATCTCCGGAAATTTCAGAATTTCAACGCCATGCAGCAGCAGGATAAGGCGCTGGAACAGCTTGAAATTATGCGCGAACTGAATCCCGGCAATCTATCCACGCTCCATACCATCAGTCAATACTACCTGGAGCTTGGTGACGAGGAGTCGGCCAGGGAAACTCTTTTTGATGCCCGGGAGCGTAATCCCAGAGATCCTCAGACACTTATTCTGCTTGCTGAAATTTTTATTAACAACGAGGAGTGGGAAAATCTTGGAGAGACCTTCATCAGCATGATCGAAGATCCATTGATCTATCCGAGCCAGAAGATGGAGCTTGTGCGCTTTCTCTACATGCAATTTCAGCAAAGACCGCAGAATTCCATACTGGCCAATCAAACATCCGAAGCCATTACTGTATTTAGCAGATCTGAACCTGAGTACGGACCTGCTCAACTGATTGCCTCAGAGTTTTTTATTCAGCAAAACAATCCTGATCTCGCTTTAGAAACATTGGAACGCGCATCCGAAGCAGCACCTGAAGAGCCTGATGTGTGGAGTCAGCGGTTACAAATTCTTTTTTCACAAGGCCGCTATGATGAAGTAATCGATCTTAATCAAAAAGCCCGGGAGTTTGCGCCCAATAACGCCTTTGTTCTCTTTTTTACCGGAGCTTCCTACATGATGACCGATCAGTATGAAAAAGCCGGTGAACTGCTGGAAGAGGCCTCAAACGCGCCGGGTCGACGGAATTTCAGATCCATCATTTACGGAACTCTGGGTGATGTAATGCAGGAGCTTGATAGTTGGGATCGCGCTGTAGATGCCTATAATATGGCGCTTCGGTTAGATCGCGATAATCACAATGCTTTAAACAACTACGCCTACTTTCTCTCCGTGCGTGGCGAAAGGCTGAACGAAGCACTTGAAATGGCCGAGCGCGCCATCTCTTTTGAACCCGAAAATGCTGCTTACCTGGATACAATCGGCTGGATCCATTTTAAGCTGGGGAACTATGAAGAAGCCCGCTCGTATATACAAAAAGCTGTAGATACCGGTGACGCCAGCGCTGAGGTTTACGAACACCTTGGTGATGTTTACAGGGAGCTGGGAGATGACGAAAATGCCAAACTTTGGTGGAGCAGGGCGTTTGAAATAGATCCGGAACGTGAACACCTTAAAGAGCGAATTGATTAATCCATCAATTTATAGCACTTTCTCTTCCATAAGTGCATATCATCCACAACATGAGTCTATTTAAAATACCCCAATATTCTTTAACGGTCTTTGCCTTGGCAGTTACCGCATTACTGCTTTCTTCCTGCAGCAGCTCGGAGCGGCTGTTGTCGATTGAGGACATGGAACCGTCTGCCATCTCTAATCAGGAGCTGATGGAGTTAGTGCCGGACTACTCCGAAGATCTAAAAACGCTGAAAGGCAATGGCAGGGCAATTGTAAGCGAGCCCGGCGGGAGTGATCGGGTAACGCTTCAATTTCAATCCGATCGCGAAAAGAGCCTCATTACCATCAGAACAAGTGTTGGGATTGAGGGTGGGCAAATCCTGGTTGACTCCGATTCGCTTCTGATCTATAACCGTGTGGATAGGTACGCCGAGAAGGTTTCCCTGCAGCAGAGTAATCTGACGAGCATCGGGTCTCTCGCCTCACTGAATATGCTCGACATGTTTAACTTTACTTTTGAGGAAGCTGATATTCGCGGTATTTATGAAAATGAACAGTTTTACGTAGCCGTATTGAACAACAGGACTCAGGTAACGCTTTCCAAATCGGACGGTTTGATTCAAAACGTTGTGCAATCCGGAGGCGAGGCAGCCTACAGCCGAATAGATTATGAAGGTTACGCTCAAATTGAGGGCTTTTATCTGCCGCGTAAAATCACCATTTTAAGCAGTGACGGTTCATCTCAGGCAACTTTTTTGGTTCAGCGGCTTGAGGTTAACAACACTTTACCCCCAATGGAGATCTCCATTCCTGAAAACATTCCAATTTACAGGATATGAACGTTCGAGCAGCCTTAATTTTATTTTTGATCTTATCCCTCTTTTTTGGAGCAGATGTAATTTTTGCCCAGGACAGCTCTTACGAGGAGCAGCGTAATCAGATCGTTCAACAACAAAACTCCACCCGAAGTCAGATTGAAACTCTGCAAGAGCAGATAGCAAATTACAACGAGCGTTTAGGGTACGCTACTGAACGATATGATGAGATGTTCAGGCAGTACCAGGAGATGGAGCGGGTGATTACTCTTCAGCAGGAGAACATCCGCCAAATGAATCGCGAACAGGAACAGATTACTGCAGAAATCCGGCTCATTGAACAGAATATTAATCAACTCCAGGAGAGGCTTGAAACGCTGATTAATGAGTACCAGGAGACTCTCACATTTTTATACAAACATGGCCGAACAACTGAGATTGCTCTGCTGCTGAGCTCCGGATCTTTTAATCAACTTCTGATTCGATCTTTCTACCTTGGAAAATTTGACGAGTATCAGTCGGAACAAGCTGAACAAATTCAAGAAGCGCAAGCTGAGTACGAAGAATCCATTGCAGACCTCGAACAGACCCGGGAGAGAAATCGGGAGGCACTCGCATCTATTCAGGAAGAAACAGAACAGCTTCAGCAGCGTCGGCAAATGCAGGAACGTAACGTACAGCTGCTGCGCCGGGACCGTGATAATCTGCAGGAACAGCTCGAAATCCACCAGCGACAGCTTGATGAGTTGACACAGGTTTTAGAAAATCTTGTAGCTGAAGAGGAACGCATTCAACGTGAGGAGGAAGAGCGTAGAAGGCGACTGGCAGCCGCTTCAGAAATTGAGGATGAAGATGAGCGTCGTGCGGCAGAAGCGCGATATTCGAGACCGATTTTACGGGAGAGCGGCATTTCCAATGAAGAGCTGGCCGCTTTTGAAAGCAGCTTTATAGACAGCCGCGGACAACTCCCCTGGCCGGT
>CAZHUP010000205.1:0-4813 GCA_964535495.1 uncultured Rhodohalobacter sp. | reverse complement strand
TACTGATCTTTGCTGTAATTGGCCTGATAACTTTCCCGCTTATGGTTTCATTCTCATGGGTACAGTTAATTTTATTAACAACGGCTTTAGCGGGCGTGGTAACCGGGTACTTTCTGTTTGCCAAAGACCTTGGCATCACCTACCTGGCAGTGGAGAGCTTTTGCAATGCGGGGACCGGGGCGGGGTGTGGAAAGGTGTTGAGTTCTAATGAAGGAAAACTGTTCGGGTTCATCACCTTTTCAGACTTGACACTCGGCTATTTTGCCACTCAGCTTATTGCCGTCGGTTTAATAGTGCCAATTTGGGCGGGCAGTACACTTCTAACAGTTTTAGGCTGGTTGAGTATATTTACTATTCCTATAATCGGCTACTCACTGTGGCTACAGGCTGTGAAAATTAAGGAATGGTGCCGCCTTTGCCTGGTGGTTAGCGGAGTTCTGGCCATGCAGGCTTTCATCTTCGGTTATTTCTTTTACTCCGGGTTGTTGAATCCTGTGGCAGTAACTATTTCTGAAGCAATCATTATGCTCTTTCTGTTCAGTTTGGTGGGTTCCTCTCTTCTTCTTTTAAAACAAACCGTACAGCAGAAAAATCGAGCCGTACAAAACGAGATTGCCGCCGCACGGCTTAAAAACTCACCGGAAGTATTCACATCCCTGCTGTTCAGGCAGCGGCAGGTGGACACATCATCATTTAAATATGACTTTCTGATTGGCAGCCCGGATGCCTCAATCAAACTCACCATGGCTGTGAACCTATACTGCGGACCCTGCAAAAACGAGCTGGAACACGCAAAAGAGCTGTTGGAAATTTATCCCGGGCAGGTGAATCTCTCTCTGCGGTTTCTGAAAAGCGGGGATGGCGGCGAAACCAGCAGCCTGCTCTTACAAAACTGGCTGCAGAAGATGCGAGATCGAAGCAATGGGTTACCGGAAGGGCAGACATTGATCGAAGCGTGGTATGAGGTGATGGATGCAGAAAAATTCGCGGATTCACATCCTGTAAATGGTGAAGTCACAGATACAGAAGCTGATGAGTATTTGAAGGCTCATTATGGCTGGGTGAAAGACGCAGAAATTACGAAAACGCCCACTAATTTTATGAATGGATATGAGCTGCCGGCCGCTTACCGGGTAAAGGATCTTAAAGCGTTGATTCCGGGGCTGGGGGAAGTTTTTAGCGATCAGAGCGCAATGAATAAAGCGAAAGTAAGTTCAGAAAATGCAAAAATATCAGAGAATCAAACGAATGTTTGAGTGATCAAACAGGGGTTTTATTAATATCCGTATCCTGCTAAGTGGCAAAACGGTGCTTAATTTAATGGAGATATTACAATGAATGCATCAATTTTAACAAGAAGTGTGGAAGGCGTTTTGAGTCGAAGAGAAATGAGATCGATTATGGCCGGTGGTGGCAATATTTATTGTAACTCTGGTGGGAATATATGGTCTTGCACTAATGATTCTTTACTTGAGTGTACTCAGATTTGTGCGGAACTTGGTGAGTGTGAAGGATGTGCTCAGTTTCCTGCCCATCAACAGTAATAAAATCGGAGTTTAAAATAAGCAACTATATTGCTTTTAACCCTCGCTATTTGGGGTGAGGGTTAATTTTTTTTTACTGCAATTGTAACTAAAGTTTTGATAGATGATAAGGAATAGATAGTCTCAGAGCTCCCCTTTCATCTGAATATATTCCGGTTTCCATGAAAAAATTGATACTTCCATTTTTGCTAACCATCGTCTTGGGGTGTGCTCCGCAAGGATTGCCTGAAATACCCGAAGTAATTCAGGATCTGGAGCATCTTATCGTCTACCCGGCGGACGCAAAACCTGCTAAAAGCGTCTCTTTCCAAAAAGACTCAGTATATGGCGATTCGGATGAGGTTATCATTGGGAGGATCGGTAATGTAGCTGTAGATAACTTGGGCCGCGTGTTTATCGCCGATGTTGGAAATATGGTGATCCTTGCCTTTGATCCGGATGGACGGGTGGCAAATGGGCTTGGAAGAGATGGCAGGGGGCCGGGGGAATTCAGCGGTCATTTCAAAATACAGATTTGCGGAGAACAACTGTATGCTTTTGAGGGTTGGATGAACAATAAACTAAGCGTATATGATCTTGATCATTTAGCCTTAAATAAAACTATTTCTCTTGCTTCAAACAGAAGAAGTTTCCAGGCATTACAAAGAGCTATGCCCTTTATAGATGAATTATATGTAAAGAATGATGATACCTATCTTGCCAGATTTATAGCAGACGAATATGAAGAGGTGTTAAAATGGAAGAATTTTGAAAGAAAGGGTTTGATTTACAAATTGGATGTTAATGGAGATGTAAATTCTGAAAAAATTATTGAATATGTTCACGCTATACATACACATTTCACAATTAGGAATGCTATAATAGGCATTCATTTAAACCCTTTGTTTGGACATGTTATGACCGTCCTGTCAAGCGAAAATCACATATATATAGCGGAACCGGACCATTTTTTAGTTAAAGTTTATAGCCCGAACGGAGAATATCTGCAAGCTTTTTATTATTCGATTAAAAAAATACCATTATTTAAACCATTGTCGCAGGAATCCGCAATTGAGTCGGGTATTCCGGAGTTATTGACCAATGATATTAATTCAGTGGACCTTCCAGAAACCTGGCCGGTTCTAACAGACCTGAAAATCGACGATCAAGACCGGCTTTGGATTGCTAACACAGTAGAAGATATGACCATCTTCGAATGGTGGGTTCTCGAAAAAACCGGGGAACTCATTACGCGATTCGAATGGCCCCGGGATGAACCGATTGAAGTTGTGAAAAACGGATTTATGTATACACGCCAAACCGATGAAGAAACCGGCCTGCAACAGGTTGTGCGGTACCGGGTTGAGTTTGAAGAAGTGTAAAAGCACATAAAAACGAATATATAACAATAATCAAAATTGACTGCTACCGAAATTTAGAAGTAAACGAATGTTTGAGCGATCAAACAGGGGTTAAATCATAGCCCGTACCCCGTCGAATGGCGAAACGGGTTTAAATTAAAAGAGGATTAAAATGCAAATTCTAAATAGAAATGAAATGAAGATAATAATGGGAGGTGTGCTTCCGTGTAATTCCGATTCCATTAGCTGTTATTGTTCAGATGGCAGAGCTACTTGTTCTGCCACGGCATGTGGATGTGCTGAATTCTGCGTAGGTACATGTGATTCTTCTCACGAAAGGTAGATTAGAAAAATAATTAACATGTAAATAACTTATGAACAAGAAATGTTCTAAGTTGTTTACATAAAGATGTGATGTTTAAAAAAATATACATGTACATAAATATAAGAAATACAGTTTTTTGCTTTTTGTTTATTTTTATGATATTTCTATTCGTTAATTGTGAAAAAAAACAATATGGTTCATATTTAGATCTGGAAGATTTAGAAAAAATAGAAGTAACACTTGATATTGAGATTGGTTCAGAAGACAAATATATCTTTGGTCGCATAAGAGATATAATAGTGCAACCGGATAGTACAATGATTGTATCAGATTTAGGGAAGAAGACAATAGTACAATTTAATGCCATAGGTAAGTTTGTTGGCACAGTTGCGAAACAGGGCATGGGGCCTGGTGAGGTGTCAACTTTTTTCAACCTTCATGATGGTGGAGAGGATACACTTTTTGTGCAACATCGTGGAATGAGGCAACATATTGATCTTTTTGTCCGAAAACATGGAGATGTTTTATTTACCTATAGGAGTTCAATTAAGTTTAGTGAGTTCACCAATCGGGTAGTAAGTATTATAGGCAAACGAGGGATATCAGAGTATTATGCTAATGCGACCCAGAGCAGTCAAAATTTGGAACAATCGGCATTAAGTTTTCCATATGGAAAAAGTATGATTGTAATCGTAGATAGCTCTAAGAACATTTTGCAAGATTCTTTGCATGTATTGAAATCACCAAATTCACTTTCTCATTATAGTCAAAATTCCATGTTTGTAATAGGAATGCCACCTTATCAATCGCGTGATCGATTCAGGTTATTTAATAATAATCGTTATATAATTGCGCGCCCTGATAGTGGAAAAATCTATATCTATAATCGTGACCATACTATTGAAGACACCATTGATATAAAAATGAGAGAACGTCCGGTTAAAATATCTGATTTGGAATATCATTTACAATTTTTTTCGAAACGGTATCACAACGAAGTGAAAGATCGTATACCTGATTTTAAACCACCATTTCTGAATGTATGGGTATCGGAGGATAAGATACTATTACATATCGATAGTACTGTGCATGGTAAAAGTATGATATTGCTTGCCATGAATGGGGAACCAATTGGAAGATTTACATTAACGGAGTATGATAAAGTAAATGCATTTATGGGAAACCGTATCTATACAATTCATAAAGATCAAGAAAAAGGAGATCGGATAAGAGTTTATCGTATTTAATATTGATATCTATAAATTTTGAAAAACTACGGTTTATAGATTACTCAATTTATAACAAAAGAGATAGATTCTATTGCCGTTTACTGAAGTAGATTTAAAAAAATTAAATGAGATTATTCCCCTTTTATAAACAACACGACCAAATGGACTGCGGCCCCACCTGTCTGAGGATGATTGCCAGCGATCACGGTCGTCAGTATACGATGGAAACCCTGCGTAAAAAAAGCGGGATTAACCGGGAGGGTGTTTCACTGTTGGGGATTAGCGAAGCCGCTGAGGAGATTGGTTTCAGAACGGTAGGGGCCAAGCTGACATGGGAGCAGTTGAAGAAGGAGGCAGCTCTGCCTTGTGTGATCT
>CAZHUP010000204.1:0-4822 GCA_964535495.1 uncultured Rhodohalobacter sp. | reverse complement strand
TACTTTATTTTTGCTTATCCTTTTCTCGTTTCGGTGCCCGGTTATGAAGATGTTAGAGTAAGAGAATTACCTGAGGGTGAGAGAGAGAAAAACCTTGAAATGCTTCAGTTTATAAGTAGCGAAGCATCCCGCCGGGGTCTTCATTTTCAGCTGGCTTTATGGGGCCATGCTTACGACGCTGTAGATAGCCCGGATGTAAATTATACGATTGAAGGACTTAACGATGATAATCATGCTCAATATTGCCGCGACGCGGTAAGGACATTGCTTCAGGCTTGCCCCGATATTGATGGAATCACTTTCAGAGCACATTATGAAAGTGGGATACCCGATGGCTCAAAAAGTTTTTGGGAAACGGTATTTCAGGGAGTTGGCGAGGCCGGGCGACGGGTTGAAATAGATTTACATGCAAAGGGAATTTCTTATGATCAAATTAACATGGCACTTGAAACAGGTCAGCCGGTTGTCGTTTCACCCAAATTAACGGCGGAGCACATGGGGTTACCTGCCCATCAGGCAGCTATAAGGGAGGTTGAAAGAGTTAGTCGCCCAGATCATCCGAACCCCCGGAATAACCTTTCCCGTTATGGGTATTCCGATTTTTTATTCGTTGACCGCGATTTCGACATTGTGTATCGTATCTGGCCCGGTAAACAAAAAATCTTTTTATATGGTGATCCGGCCTTGGCATCGGGTTATGGACGGCATGCTGGTTTTTCCGGAAGCCAGGGTATTGAAGTATGTGATCTGCTTTCATTCAAAGGAAGGCAAGGTTCCGGGATCTCTGAAGAGCGACCGTTATATGCTGATGATTCCTTGATTCCTGAAGGGGGTGACTGGAAGAAATACCTTTACACTTACCGTCTTTGGGGGCGGCATTTGCATAACCCGGATACCGATCCGGAATCCTATCGTCGCTACCTCCGATATGAATTTGGAGAGGCAGCGCTCGCGGCTGAGAATGCCCTTGGCAATGCCAGCAGGATTATCCCTCTCATGACCTCTGCATATGTACCTGCCATATCTGCAATGCAGTATTGGCCTGAAATGTATGTTAACAATCCAATTACAGACGGCGTAGATAAGCCTTGGCACTATCCTAATCCACGTCCTTTTGGTGATGCTTTTACTCATGACCCGGTATTGTTCTCCACGCCAAACGAGTTTGTTGATGAATTTTTAAATAATCGTCCAAATGTACGCTATTCATCGGTGGATATAGCAAATTGGCTTGAGACGTTTGCAACGGTTTCTACCGAACAATTAGAAATCGCAAAGAATAAGGTTCCCGATGCAAACGATCCTTCATTCAGAAGGATGTACATCGATGTAGCTGCACAAAGTGCATTAGGTATGTTTTTCGCCAATAAATACCGGGCTGCAGTAGCATACTCCATTTATAAGAATACCGAAGAAATAGATAACCTGAAAGATGCAGTCTATTTTTACAGGCTTGCTCGTGATTCATGGCAGGAACTGAGTGATATTACTGAAGGTGTCTATGTGGAAAATTTAGGATTTGGAGATCCTGTAAACCGGCCGCATTTAACTGGCCACTGGAAAGACCGGCTTCCGGCTATTGAGGATGATCTGGGTGTAATGGAAGATATGCTGAAGGACAGATTGGGGGAATCAGTATCCTTTCCCGGTTCTCCAAGTTCTGCTTCGGCACTTTGGTTGAAACCGAGACCACAAATGCCTCCATGCATGCATGAAGTACCAGAAAAATTCTATCCGGGCAAAACATTGGAAATCAAGCTAACTTCTGATAGCCCGCAGATTGAAACGGTTAAGTTGCATTATCGGCATGTAACCCATGCAGATGCTTACACCATTGAGCCTATGAGTAAAGAGAGGGATAACTGGAGTTTTACTATACCTGGCAATTTTACGGACTCCCGGTATCATATAAAGTACTTTTTTGAAATTAATGATTCTGACGGAAATGCCTGGATTTATCCGGGTTTTGATGATGATCTCGCAAATCAACCCTATTTCCATGTAATGAGGGATCGCTAGACGTGCAAGAATAATAAATAAATTGTTATCGAAGGAAACGATTGTCTTCGAAGCAGAAAATAATAATATTTTTAAAAGCTAGATTATGAGAAAATTAAGTGCAATTTTTTTAATTATGTTTATTGCTATGAGCTGTGGTTCGCAAAAAAAATCGTATGAGCAATCAACTGACGAAGCAGAGCTTAGGCCGGCAAATGAAATTCAGTATCCTCATGAATTCAAATTTGAGGGCAACCCTTTGGTGCGCTACAAAAGTGCAACCGACCCTGATGCAAACGTATGGGATGGAAAAGTGTGGGTGTATTGTTCGCAAGATCATCAAAGGAGAGATGATGGCACCGGTGCTTATGCAGTTATGGATGGCATCCATGTCTATTCAACTTCAGATATGATTAACTGGACGGACCATGGTGAAATCATGCATTCCAGAGATATAAGCTGGGGTGTTGACGGTTGGTTATGGGCTCCGGGTGCAGCACGCAAAGACGGCAAGTACTATCTGTATTACCCCCATAAGGATAAGGAAGAAGTTTGGAGAATCGGTGTTGCTATCGGAGACTCACCAGCCGGTCCTTTTAAGGATATTGGTAACTATATTGAGGGGCTTCAGGGAATTGACCCAATGGTATTTATCGACGACGATGGTGAGGCATATATCTACCTTAACATGGATGGTGAATCTTATAATTTTAACAATAGTACAAGAGTAGCCAGACTTAAACCCAACATGATAGAACTGGCTGAAGAAGTACGCAAAATAGACTATGCTCCCAAAAATGTGTTAGAAACAGATACCCTGCGTTTTTTGGAAGGTGCTTATATGCACAAAAAAGATGGTGTTTATTATTTTTCCTATACCAATTGGCAAAACAAAACCCATCAGGGATTTTATTGCACAGGCAACAGTCCTTACGGTCCGTTTGAATGGCAGGGACCAATGGCTCCCAAACCACAGGGGGCGCAGGATCATCACTCTATTATTGAATTCAAAGGAGATTGGTATTACTTTTACCAGGTTGGGGGGAATGAATTTAAACCTGAAGGCTATTTTGGTTCCCGTAGAATTATGTGTTTCGACAAGCTTTATCGCAATGAGGATGGCACTATAAAAATGGTTGAGCACACAATGAATAATTAGGCCGGAAAACTGAATTAAAATGAAATTGGTATTCTAAAAAAAGGAGGAATGGTTTTACTCAAACCAAATCCCGCAAAGTTCGATATTGTTTCAAGATTTCAGGCCTTTTAAGGTAATTAACAATTTACTTATTCGCTTATTACCAATGGTAAATTGATTTTACGTTATTAAAATAGCATTAAAGATTTCGAAATTTCTAAAAAATGAAGCTATGATTAAAAAAAATATCAATTTTCGAACGGTATTAATTTGCATAACAATACTTGTTGGCGTTGCATGTTCAAAACCAAACAAACCTGATTTGTCAAAAATTGACCCTGGTAGTTATGATGATACCTGGTATAACCGAACCCCTCAGCGGTTTATGCAAACTAACTTACGGGAGATTGATGCACGTGATTTCGATGTTGACCAATACGTGCAATCGATCCTCGACGCCTCTATAAACATCGTCCTTTTAAGCGTGGGCGGGCAGGTGGCAAACTACCCTACCGAGCTGCCCTTTCACTATAAAAACCCTTACATGGAAGGTGATTTGGTCGGTGATGTCGTAAGAGAACTCAATAAGCATGGCATCCGGGTTATGGCCCGCTTCGACTTTTCGAGATTACACGAATCCATTTCCCTGGAAAACAAGGATTGGCTATACGTCAGCCCACGGGGTGAACTTGCAGACGACAATGGCCACTATTTTGCGTGTATCAATGGCGATTATCAGCAGAAGCATCGTTTTGCGATTTTGGAAGAAGCATTGACCGCTTACTCATTCGACGCGATATTCTTTAACGCTGCCGGCTACCAGGTGCGGGATTACAGCCGGAATTATTACGGGATTTGTCAATGCGAGAATTGTCAGGAACGTTTTCGGGAGGCGACCGGCGAGGAGCTCCCTACGGTTGAAGACAGAAGCGATCCCCTATTCAGACGGTATGACGCCTTCAGGACCGAGACCGAGTCCGAATTAAACCAAAGAGTGATCGAGTTTGTTCAGGAGTTGGACCAAGACCTGATCTTAGCTGTCTATCGGGCGGATGGGGGAATATGGCGTAAGGAATCGGGCCACGGATTCAGTACCGGGCAGTATTGGACGTATCACGCATCCGAAAATATTAAGCGTGTTCTTGGCTCTTATAAAGACAGGGCACCCTTTGATACGTATAACCACCTATTGGGCATGGATTACAGGCATACTGCCACATCACCCAATATAGGCCGAATATTTGTTCCCCAGCAAATGTTAAATGGTCACTCAATGGGGATCTATTTTATTGGTCATTTGGATAATCAATACGACCGTGTTTTCATTCCTCAATTCAAGGAGTTGGCAAAATTTCACAAAACCAACGAAAAGCTTTTTACCAACCTCGAGTCGAAAAGTAAGATTGGCCTTGTAATGGGAAGAACCAGATGGCAATCTTCCAGCGAAATCAAAGGACTCATGAAAATGCTTACGGAAGAGCATATCATGTTTGATCTTATTCATGGTGCTCAGTTGGCCAAACGCGATACCCCAAGGGATATTATGGATTATGAACTCATTATCCTGGGTAATGTTACCGAAATGACCGATGAGTTTATTGATGTTATTGACAGTTACGTTAAGGCTGGTGGAAAAGTATTGGCAACTGGTTTCCCCAGTACAAGAGATGAAATTGGTAATCCGCT
>CAZHUP010000203.1:0-4875 GCA_964535495.1 uncultured Rhodohalobacter sp. | reverse complement strand
TCTCCGGCCCATCGTTTATGGTCAGCGGTTTCTGTTGATCCACTTAGAAATACTACACCATCATTCACCTCAACCTGTGGATTTTCGAACCAATCTGTTGCATTTAAAATCCCGGCAAGCCGATCCCGTATTTGGTCATCTTGTGCTACCGGTGCAACATCTACGCGTTCGGGAGCAACGCTTTCATCCGTTTCAGTCTGAGTTTGATCCTGTGCAAGTACAGCGAATGGCATGGTGAAAAGCAGCAGAAGTATTATAAATAAGCAGTGGTGTTCTCTATGCATATTAGTCTCTCTGTTGTAATGATGTCTCTCCGGCGGATTTAAAACAGCCAATATTATTTTTTGGTAAGTTATCCCTGTTTGAAGCTTTTGAAATATGGTTAAGAAAAACCTTAATCACAATTTGCATGTTGATTTAACAGGGGGAACTAATCCCGGGTACCTGCAAAACTCAGTGATTTTTGTGGTTTACACAGTTTTGAATCATCTTGTCACTACAGGTAAGTGGAATTTTTAAAGAAGTCGACTTGCGAACGGTTTGTATTGGAATTCAAGAGCCAATTATAGGCAAGCCCGATTGTCTGTTAAATTAGTTTGATAACGGCGTGTAAAAACGAATTAAGAGCTTAATGGTAGCTGAGTAGTCGGGCTGGTGACTAGCTGCTAAATGATTTAAATGGAGCATTTAGTCCAAATTAATAAATAGAGAATAGGTGGTTTAAAGGTATATTGCAGTGTTGATTAATCAGGATAACAGAGCATATGGGTTTTACAGCAATCAGTAGATTTGAAGTAAGAAATAATATGGAGGGTGAAGTCCGCAAAGCTTTTAAAAACAGGCCCGGATTTGTTGAGGATGCCGCCGGTTTTGTAGGGCTAAATGTACTATCACCTCAGGATAATCCCGCTGAATTTTGGTTAATTACCCATTGGGAAGACGAAGATTCATTTCATCACTGGCACAAGCACCATCGCAGTGAATCACACCAAAATATTCCTAAAGGTCTGAAACTGGTCAAACGCAGTTTTTCACTCGATTTCTTTGATCACATAACATCATAAAACGGACTTATCCTATGATGGATTCCGAGCTTTTATTGGTTACAAATTTGAAGGAAGCCAGGCATGAGCTTGCTCAAACAATTACGGATCTGCATTATAAACACCATCCGGAACTGGAAGAACAGTATGGGGAAAGGGGCAGGAAAAAATGTTATGAAGATGCTCTGTATCATATCAGCTATTTAGAGCAGTCTGTTCGGGTAAGCAGCAGCGACCTATTCAGTAACTACCTGGAATGGGCACGCACAATGCTTAAAGAGCGAGGAATACCCGAGAGTGATCTCATTGATAACATCGCTTATATGAAATATGCTATTGAACAGAAACTGCCGGATGATCATGCTCAAAAACTGATTGAATTTATAGATATAGGCCTGAAATCGCTACAGAGTCACCCTCACCGTAGCCAAACATTTTTGAATTCCGGTGAGCCTTTGGTAGAAGAGGCAAGAACTTATCTTGATCTATTGCTGGCCGGTAACCGCAAAAAAGCTGCAGAGTTAATTGAAGAATTAGTAGAGGAGGGACAATCGATCAGGGATATTTATGAGCATATTTTTCAAAAGACTCAGTATGAGGTTGGAGCTCTTTGGCAGAGCAACAAAATTTCGGTAGCTCATGAACATTACTGTACTGCGGCCACTCAGCTTATTATGTCCGGTTTGTATCCCCGGATATTTTCTATGGAGAAAAACGGTAAGAAACTAGTTGCTTGTTCTGTGGCAGATGAACTGCATGAAATAGGGATTAGAATGGTGAGTGACTTTTTCGAAATGGAAGGCTGGGATACGCAGTATCTGGGTGCGAATATGCCCGATGAAGATCTGATTAAATTACTGAATGAAGATAAACCGGATATCCTGGCAATTTCTGTAACCTTACCGCTTCATATCGACAGGGCGGCCAATCTTATTGAGAAAGTGCGTGTAGATGAGCAGGCAGGTAATATTAAAATTATGGTTGGTGGATATCCTTTTCTTATTGTGCCCGATTTATGGGAAAAGATTGGGGCGGATGCATCTGCGAAATCTGCAAAGGATGCGATCGAAACTGCAAATAAACTCTTATTGAACTGATGAAATCAAGCAAAAACTTCCCGGAAGGAGTTGTACTTCTAATAACTGATGATGGGACTATAACGGAAGTTCTTCACGATACTTTCGATTTTTTTTCAAAAGGATCTGAAAGTAACCAATCTTTTATTGACCGCTTAAAAAGTGATAGTGTTGAGAAGGGCTGTCGTCTTGTTGAAAGTATTAACGTTAATGGTGTAGCCTACAATTGGGAGCTGCATTTTGAGAAACAGGAAGATACGTCGTTATTTAACTTTTCCGGTGTCAAAACAGAGAAAGGGATTGTGTTGATTGGGTCCCACGATCCGGATGATATCGAACAGTTTATGAACGGTTTGATGGAGATGAACAACGAACAGATAAATAACCTGCGACTGTTTATAAAGAGACATCAGGAGAGTTTTTTAAAGAAAAATGAATGGACGTTGTATGACGATATGAGTGAGTTAAACAATGAGCTGGCAAACACTCAGCGAGAACTCACGAAAAAGACCGCTGAACTTGAGCGAATTAATGAGCTCAAAAATCAAATGATGGGAATGGCTGCACATGATCTTCGAAACCCACTGATGCTCATTCAAAATTATGCATATTTTTTAATAGACGATCACCAGGAAGAACCTCTATTTACAGAAGATCAATACCAGTTGATAAAAGCAATAAAAGGATCGAGTGAGTATATGGTTCAGATTATTGAAGATATGCTCGATATATCTGCGTTTGAATCGGGATCAATTAATCTGACAAAAAAGGATACTAATCTGATTGAATTAATTGAAGATGCTGTCTCGCTTAGCCGAACCTCTGCCAATAAAAAAAATATTTTAATATCAACAGTTCTGCCTGAATCAACGATCAATAAAGAAGTTGATAAACATAAGATTCGGCAGGTGTTGGATAACCTTTTGTCGAATGCGGTTAAATACTCCAATCCCGATACTGAGATTGAGGTAGGATTTAAACAGTCAGATAAAGCTGAAGGAGTTGCGATTTTTATAAAGGATCATGGACAGGGAATTCCCAAAGATGAAATTGGAAAGCTGTTTGAACCATTTTCAAAGATCAGTGTTAAGACTACGGCGGGAGAAAAAAGTACGGGTCTGGGTTTGGCCATTGTGCAAAAGATTGTAGAGGCCCACGGAGGAAAAATTGAAGTTGAAAGTGAAGTGGGTGTCGGGTCAACATTTGTAGTTAAACTACCATAGTTCCGTGTGGCAGGTGTGTAAGTTTCGGTAAGATATCCATTTCTGCAATCCTGCGGTTTAGTTCAACAAAAGTTTTAAGCGACGGAAATTATTGGTTACTCTGACTTTAATGATTTTTGATCCGCTGCTAATCACTCTTTTTTTAATATAGTGTAACCGCACAAATGGAGATTTCAATTTCAAGAGAAATCAAGTCTATCATTGGGTTTCGGAAGAAGTCAGCCGATTTTATATAGTGTTTTAAAAAAGAGAAGGGCTATTAGAACTTATACAAAATTATACAAGTGATGCTGTATTGATGGATAAATCAGAATAGGAACGTTATACTAAAAATATTGAAGATTCTTGAGGGTTTACTCGAAGCCAAACCGTAAGCAAAAGGAGAGTAAAATGAATCCAAAAATAGTGAAGTACAATGAGAAACAGGTGTCGAATCACAAGGAAGTCTGTGATCTGCTCGCCCGTGAAATTGATAAAAACCTTCCCGAAGCCGAAAACAAAATATGGCATGCACATCCTGTCTGGTTTTTGAACGACAACCCAACGGTTGGATATAGCAGGCAGAAACCAGGTATACGTCTGATGTTCTGGAGTGGAGCAGATTTTGAAGAAGCGGCGCTTAATGTAGTTGGTAAAAAATTTAAGGATGCATCAATTTTCTTCAATGATGTATCAGAGGTGGATATCACAGATTTGAGACGATGGCTCAAGAAAGCAAAAGAGATTCAATGGGACTACAAGAATCTAGCAAAGCGCAAAGGACGGCTGGAAAGATTGAAGTAAACAGTAAGCTGTTCAAAAAATTCAATCAGGACACTTTTTACTATCCAGGAGTTAATGCGCAACTAAGCTTGAAAACTGTAACGCCTTCAGTTAAATCAAACTCCGTTGAAGTGCTGTCAGATTCATGATCTCCATTTTTCAGAATTCCTGAGATATCTTTTCAGGATCTTGACACAACAAAGAAAATTTCTTTAAATCAAAGGGACAGATATAACCATTTCTATTTCTAACCTTATTATTGAAGAAGGTGCGAATATGACAAAACATCGAATCTATACAACGAGCTTTGCAAGTGTCTACCCGCACTATGTTGCAAAGGCTGAGAAGAAAAAACGTACGAAAGCAGAAGTTGATGAAATCATCCGCTGGTTGACCGGATATAGCCAGGAAGGGTTGGAGACTCAAATTGAAAAACAAACGGACTTTGAGACATTTTTTGCTGAAGCTCCTCAGCTTAACTCTTCTCGTAAGTTAATCAAGGGTGTAGTTTGTGGCGTCCGGGTGGAGGATATTGAAGAGCCAACTATGCAGGAAATTCGCTATTTGGATAAACTGATTGATGAGTTGGCAAGAGGAAAGGCTATGGAGAAAATTTTGCGGAAAGAATAAATTCACTGCCAGACTTTCTGAAAACATGACTTGCCGTTAACGTGCCTCATTTTTTCTTGCCTAATTAATATCAGATTTATTTTCGTTCTCAATTCATTAGATTGAGTCTCAGAAACTAAGATGTAAATGATACCGCCAGCT
>CAZHUP010000202.1:0-4882 GCA_964535495.1 uncultured Rhodohalobacter sp. | reverse complement strand
AGGGATATATTGCTTTTCACTGGCATGAACGATTGGGAAGCCAGATAAAGGGTTTAGAACCTTTTCAACCGTATAACGTCCACTCCAACCACCCCATGATGGTTGGGAAATATCAGATAATCCAGGGACAAACAATCCTGCAAATGGTATGATACCACCGCCGCCAAGATAATGCCAGGTTCCATCAACTATTCTATCGGGGTATATTTTGCCCAAAGCACCGTGATTGGTTTGAATATTTTCCCGTGCCCATTGATGTTGGCCTATTGGAGAGTACTCATAAGGTTTCCAACTATGAGGTCCAAGGTTGTTATTGTTAGGGCCGCCAAAACAGCGGTTTTGAACTCTTGCACGGATATAAAAAATATCAGGAAATTCATGACAAATCCAAGCGCCGCTTTCGTCTTGTCCGGAATTGTCATATACCCTGAGTTTGGAGACAAAAGCATCCACTTCTTCTTTTGTATGGTGCTCTCTGTAATCGAAAAGAGCCTGTGCCAGTGTATTGGCTCCTGAATTGGCCACAATATAAACTGGTCGGGGATCGTCTTTCAACACAGCATTAATGATTAATCGGGAACCTTCGGAAGAACGACCCGTACCAACATCTTCCATTCCGTTGCCAGCCTGGCCGCTTGCAATAATGCTTCGCAAGTATTGGGGCGTTTTCCAGCCGGATGCATGTTTCATTAAATTGGGATACACTTTCTCGTAACCATCAATAATATAATCAAATAATTCGGGCATTAGTATTTTAACCGGATTGGGAGGATCGGGTCTGAAATACCTGCCGGTAACAGCGATCAACCCCTCCAAATCGAACTCATTGGAGTACATAAGTAGATGAATAATTTGCTGCTCTTCATCAGGGTCGTGCCCCATATCGGCCATTACAATAAGTCGGGCTTTGTCTGTATGCCCATATAAAGGCTTCATAGCAAGCAGTGCAAATGTTATTACGACAAAAATGATGCGTATCATGTGTTTATTTTTTGTCAAAAAGTCGAAAAGCAATTCTATCCGGCATTATTCATAAAAAGCAAACTAATTCTTTTAACAGATGCTTAATAATCTTCATTCTTTTCGTGCTGGTTATTCAACTTCCTGGCTTCGGATTTCAAGCACCTTCAGCGGGCTTAAAGGCCCTTCAGGAATTACTTCAGGCGCAAATCTTCCATGACTTGGCCTCATGGATTCCCACTTCAAAACATACTGAATATGCTCTTCAGGTGCTATACCATTATCAAATCTTAAGCGAACGGACATATCCGGTTCATCAGTGATTCTGTCATATATATTTTCAGGGAGTCCTGCATGAATAACCACTTCCTTATCTACATGACTCAATGTTTCAGTATCAATTATATAGCGACCTGAATCTCCGGTCTCTGTTTCCCAGTCTATCCCTAAATACCCTTCACTGGAAAAGCCTGCAAAATCGAAGCTTCCACCAATGGTCATACGTTCATTGGATCCGGCAGGTGGATGCAGGAATTCCCATCTGAAATTCCAGTCACTGATTTTTCTTGAAGCCCACTCTCCATCAATAATTTTCGCCAGATATAATTGGGTCAAACCATTTTCATCGTATTTAACATATCCGATAACAGGCTCATCATCGGGGGTAAGTATGATATTATAGCGGCTGTTATGCATACCTCCTTTGGATGGAGTTCCGTCGACAATGAGCTTTTCATTATCGGGGCGGAAGGGTAAATCAATATCTTCACCTTCAGCATTCTTCCAGCTGATAAGATCAGGAGTGGTTGCATAACAGATTTGATGACTTGTTTCTACGTGTGGAGTCCAACGCCACATCCAGATAAAGTGAAAAATACCATCTGAGTCTCTTACAAACCTGTGATAAGCAGCCCTGGTGTCACTCTCTTCAACACCCTCAAATAAGGCTTCTTTCATATAACGTTCCCATTTTTTAGATTCCGTTTCAAAACGGTTTACGAGAATGTTGCCATTTCCGCATGTTCCTGAACGATAGGAAAACAATAAGTCTTGGTCATTATTATAAAAGAATCGTGGATAGGTGACTCCACCCTCATTGATTCCAAGCATCTGGTTCCGTTCAACCATAGATGTAACATCAAAAGGTTTTTCGCTGCGGAAATACACCAACGGATCTACGTGCATATTTCCGGACACATGGATGTACCCCTTTTTATCAATTCCCATGGCCACAGAATTATGCGAGTCCCACCTCAGTCTATTTGGTAAGGTTTGCCTGGTCCATGTTTCACTTTCAAGCTCACGCGATGCCACTGTCATCATTCTGTCCCGGTCGTAATACGCAACAAACTGCATATTACCAACTGTTTGCAGCGCAAACCAAACCCTGTTGGCCGCCCATACAGAATCGACAAATATTTCTTTAACAACTCTTTTTTCACTCAAAACACCATGCGGCTCTTTTTCTCTTGTTGAGTTTTGGCAACCCGATAATAACAAAGAGACTATAATAAAAGACCAAAGGATTTTTTTTACATTAAACATTTTTAAGGAGTTTTAGTAATAAACTTTTATTTAACAAAGTGTCTGAATACCGACCTTTTTTGATTTTCGGGTTTAATTATCAAATCGCCATAGCGGAGTTCTTCTCCGTAACCTATGTAAATACTTTGCGGTGCACCGTCTTGATTCAGAGATAAGACGCCAAAAGTACCTGAGAAAGAAATACCGAGTTTCTCATCAACAAAGGAGTCATTCTGATTTAAGGTAAAAATGTATTGTGTCAGCATCTCACCTGCAAGGTTGCTCAACACTTTTACGCCTTTGTATTTTCCATCCTGAACCAGTTTTTCAACTGAAATAACTGAGTTGTTATTTGCTCCTTCAAACGGTTCGAAAACCACTACGAAGGGTTGATCCCAGGCTTCACCATTTTTTCGGACAACCAAAGTTGGAGTGGGTGTGTTCAGATAGGGCTGCGGTGCTTCAAAGGTGTGTGGAGCCATTACTTTGGTGTACTCACGGTTTTCGAATCCTGGTATATGCAGATCCATAAAAATGGGTTCTTCGAATTTTTCTGCAGCAAACCTTGCTCTTACATCTTTTTTATAACTCGCTGATGATTTCACCTCTTCAAAGAAATGCCAACCAGGGTTACGATACTGACGGTTTTGAACCCATGGGAGATTGGCATTTGCCATAAACCGGTCTGGAGTTGATTCCAATTTCAGATCACTGTTTATAAAATCAAGTCGATCGCCAATATTATGGTAGAGATAATCATGGTATTCATTGGGCAGTTTCGATTTGGAGCGAAAAACATCCAGATAATAACCGGTGGTTTCAGAAGTTCTGATTAATGCCAGGGTACGTTCCTGGTATGCCTCGGCTTTGTCGCCTTTATCATCCACAAAACTGGTTGTTGAAAAAGAGTGGTAAGGTGAAACTGCCTCTTCCCGGGGCATAGGTTCCATTGCAACCTTTTGTACTGTATTGATGCCAAGATTCACCCATCCACCTTCGCCTTGTGAGCTCCCATTAACAATAACTGTATTGTGTGCAGCAAACAGGCGCGAGTAGTTTTCATGAATATCCTGCTGGTAGCGTCCTCTCCCGTTATCGACCCCCAGCACATGTCCAAAACCATACAGTTCGATGTTCATTCCCTCGGCATGTCCATGAACCATGTGAGCTCCCCCAACAAAACACATTAATCCTAAATTAGGGTCACCTGTTTGGCTCAGGTTACGCTGAAGGAATATTCCGGCATGGGCAAGCTTATCTGTGCGCGGAAGTTGTATCGGTCCTGCTTCAGCTTCATAATCATCCAAAGTATATGGAACATCCAGCATTCCTCTGGCAATTTCATGTTTTCCGTCTTTAACAGCTTTATTGAGCAAAGGCCCGAAGGTTGATGTAATTTCTATAACCCCATCCATCTTTCCAAGCAGATAGGCATTTTCATAACTGCGGTATGGAGGTCTTCCACCGCCGCGTCTCCCGTCACCCCATCGAATCATTTGACCGTTTGGGAAAACCATATATTGGAGTACTGGCAACGCAAACAGGATATTCCGGTACTTATCGCCCAGTCGAAGAGAAGGATCGTATCGGTTAACAAGCAGCATTAACCTTGTTAACCTACTCGCTACACCATTAATATACTGTGCCGATTCAGGCCATACATCACCCTTGTTCTGATAATGTTGTTCAGCCATTAATTTCAACGCATCCTGGTTCTCGGTACTTTCTGTCAAAAAATAAGAAAGCCATTTGCTCCGTTCCTTTTCATCCTCCATTGCCAAAGCATTATACACCAAATTGGGCGCTTCCAATACGGGGTGATTAGATCCAGTTTGTCCGTAGTTTACTGTAATATTGGCGTAGGTGCGAAAAACATCTTGTGCTTCCTCCAAGGGGAAAGACATTTTTTCATTCTTCCCAAAGTCATAAGGTTTTCCACCATTCAGAATAAATGGAGCAAGAAAATCATAAATTACCGGTGGCCTGTGCCCTAACACCCTGACCTCTCTAAAGCCATCATCAGGAAAGAGCCATCCGCCCCTACCCCTCCAATCGGAGACCTCTGACTGGAGAACACCTTTAATAAATGTATACAAAATATCAATTCCGCATTGAGCATACTTTTCATCATTGGTAAGGTAATATGCTATTCCGCAATCACTACCCATTTGCAGGTAGCGCGACAAAGCCCCTGCCGGAGCCCACTCCTCGCGTGTGGCATTGTCGAGGTTTCTGTACTCGCCATTCACCATATGCCGGGTAAGTAAAAACGGAGGAATTTCGCCGGGTTTCTTTTTTTCCATATCAAAAGGCATTCCTTTTAGAAATTCCTCGGGGTTGACCTGATGTAATTCAATATCCTTATCCAACTTTTCTATGAAACTGGTATATGCTTCCC
>CAZHUP010000201.1:0-4891 GCA_964535495.1 uncultured Rhodohalobacter sp. | reverse complement strand
CCTCCGGCCTCTGTTATCACCGGTAATAACGCGGCAGCATCCCAGATATTTAAAATCGGGTCGATCATGATATCGGCTCTGCCGGTAGCAACCATTAAGTGTCCGTAAGCATCACCCCATGTCCTATGAAGCCTGGTTCTATTCAGAAGTTCCTTAAAAAGTGTAGAAAATCCATGCTGTTCAAATGTTGTTACTTCTGTAGAGAGGAAAGTTGCCTTCGAGAGATCATCACATTTTCTTACACCGGTTCTTTCTCCGTTCAAAGTGCATCCTAATCCCGTTGCAGCAGAAACCATCTCACCCAACGCAGGAGCATAGATTACTCCAACTTCAGGTCTCTTTTTCACCAGAACACCAATCAGTGTGGTGTAAAATGGAATTCCATGAATGAAGGATTGAGTACCATCAATGGGATCCAAAATCCAAACCACATCGCTATCGGTGTTCTCTTCACCAAATTCCTCACCAATTATACCGTGTTCGGGATAACGCTCATTGATTCGTTCACGAATAATTCTCTCAGCCTGTCTGTCAGCATTTGTGACGGGCGAGTCATCCTCTTTAAACTCAAGCTGAAATGATTTTTTGAAATGTTGAAGCGTGGAATCGCCACCTGCTTTTGCAAATTCCTCTGCAGATTTACGTAATTCCTCTAAAGTTTGAGACATAAAAAATATCTTTTGTTATGAATATAGCCGCTATCCGACTTATTCTAAAAGATACCCATTTATGAATCCATTCTCTCTTGTGTTTTTTAAAAGAGGTAACTCTACCACTTGAAATCAGATCTTCAATTAGTTTCCAAAATGAATCTGAAGTTTTCGTGTAGATTTAATCTCCAACGTAGTCTGATTAGTTTCAAGCATATCTATTTTGAAACTTCCTTCATCGTCAGTCAGAACCATTGATCCTTCGAAAAACCCATCATCACGGCTCCAGTTTATTTCTACTTGTCCAGACTCTCCAGGTTCAACAATCAGATCCCAGATAATTTTACTGTTTAACGAGTTTCTAAAATCGTGACGCAATTCTCTCCCGTCATTTTCAAACCAAGCATGAATAACACCATCAGGCGGTGCCGGTGGAGATTCTATATCGATACCTGAATCAAAAGAATCTGTTGCTCCCGGCTTTTGCCCAAATGCCAATTCAGCCGTAGAACCATCGGTCAGCTCCAGGTCGAATCGATAGTTGTTACTCAAAACTTCGAAATTGGCTGTTAACGCAATATCATCTTCAAGTTCTACATTGAGTGGATTGTCAGCAGATTCAACATCGCCGGTCCAACCCGAAAACTGCCATCCCTCATTAGCAACGGCTAAAAATTCAGCAGTTGCACCCACCTGATCTCCACCGCTTGCCAACACATTGCCTGCAGTTGACGGGCTAACATTAATTGATATATTCACACGATCTGTTGGGCCTGAAACGTCTCCACAGCCTGCAATTAGAAGAAAAAGTGAAGTTATGAGTAAAACTGTTTTTTTCATTTTCATCTACTTAATAAGAGTCATTTTACGAGTATCTACAACATCTCCTGCCTGGAAACGAATAAAATAGAGACCTGATGAAAGGTTGGTTCCGTCAAAATCTACCCTGTGTTGGCCAGAAAGTTGAGTTTCATTAGCCAACAATTGTACCCTGCGGCCAATAACATCATAAACTTCAATCATTACATGAGTTTGTTCACGCAGCTGATACTGAATTGTAGTAGTCGGATTAAATGGATTGGGATAATTTGGCAACAACTGATTATCAGTAATTACCTCATCAGCATAAATCATCTCGATTTCAATCCTTTCGTACTCCTGATCCAATATTTCCGTTCTTCCGGGAAGAAGATCAATAGTTCTGCTTTCCCCCTGCTTTTCAGCATGGAGCCTGTAGGCGTAGCCCGAGTTCTCATCTAACCCTTCCAGACTTACGCTTATCGGATAATCTTCAGCTGTGATCTGAAGATTTGACGGTTCATTATTAATCAATCTGCTTCGATTGTTTACCCTTACATCAAGTTTCGGATCGGGAGATTTAGGCGGCAGCAGGTATTTTAGCTGCTCACTTTCCGATTTGTAAATTTGACTGGCGATCAGCTCTGTTCTAAAACCACCGGATTGAAACTTAATTCTGGCAATATCACTCTCATCTCCATTAGTATCGAAATTTTGTTCTTGTGAATCTGCCAATTCAATTCCTGCTGTTGGAGGCTGGTTCTGAACAGTTACAGTAACATGACCGCTATCCCGGGCAAATACCCAGTGCCCCATGTTAGGAATTAATTCACTTGTTGTCTGATAGTTATCGCCTTTGTATAAATAGACCGGAGCTTCCGTTAAAATTTCATCCGGATCTTTAACATCAGAAAGAGACACCGGCAGACTCAAACTACCAATCAAATTCCATCCGGCATTTAGTTCAATACGCAAACTGTCCAGTCCGGAACCGGAAGCCGGAATCCTTTCGTCATCGAAGGTTTTTGTTTTTACCCAATATCCTTTTCCTGGTCCAAAAGATGTATTTAGATCGTATCGATCACTAAAACTGTAAATTGTTGCCAGCTCCATGTCTGTTGTTTCCTGCTGTAATGGAATACTAATGAGCTGCCACTCTCTGGATGCAACAACTTCACTTTTCACAAAGTAAAGCACGTTGGAAAGTTCACTCTCTTCTCCATTACTGTTTACAGCCGTGATTACATAGACAGATGTACCTTCCGGTGGATTTTTATCGGTAAATGATCTAACCCCGGAGTTCACTTCATCAATCAATGAAATATCTCCAGTTGATTCTCCCCTGTAGATGAAGAACCGTTCTACAAAATCAGTTGAAGCCACAGACCAGTTTATCACTGCACTTTCATCCACAGCTGTAATTGATGTTAAAGTTGGGGTAGATGGTATTCCTATCTCAACTTCTTCAAATAGAATATTTGGCTGATCATTTAGAACTATTTCATCTACCGATACAGTTATAGTCACCGTTTCTGCCTGGCTGTTTGTAACCGTTAATCCAAATTCTCCCGGATTACCTGTCGCATCGAGTCCGGAGAGCTGAGCACTGCCTGTGGTAGTAACTGTGATATCCTGGGGATCAAAACGATTAATCGGATCTCCCAGTGAATCAACCAAAGCAATACTCACAAAGGATTGATCCACACCATCGGCCAGATGTGGAGAAGTGGCATTTACTGTAGATAACTCCGCATCCACAAGCTGAATAGGCGCTTCGAACAGAATTTCAGGTTTATCGTTTAATTCTACTCCATCTACGGATACCATGATTTCAGCTAATCCGGGCTCATCGGATTTAACATAAGCTTCAAACTCACCCGAATTACCGGTTGTTGTTACATCACTTAACTCACCCACTCCAGCTATTTCAATCTCAATATCCTCAGGATTAAATCGCTCAATCGCTTCATCTGAAGAGTCAACAATATTAATCACAATTCTTGACTCATCAATACCATCTGCAGTGTGAGGACTCGTTGCAGTTACCGTTGATAACTGCGGATCGACGACCGCCGGTGGTTCCTCAAATACAATCTCAGGACGATCAGAAAGTTCAATTTCATCCACAGAAACAGAAACTGACACTATACCGGGAGTAACCGATGTGATCGATGTAATAAATTCACCCGTATTTCGTGTTGCTTCAATTTCACCCAGCACTGCATCTCCTTCAATACTCACTACAATATCCTCTACAGTAAAGCGTCCAATCGCTTCTCCTGTTGAGTCAGCGACCGAAATAACAACTCTTGAAGTATCTTCCCCATCCGCGAAATGCGGTGAAGTAGCAGTTACCGTGGATAAATCGGCATCTGCAACAGGTAAAGGTTCATCAGGCTCTACAAATTCAATTTCAGGGCTATCATTTAAAATCGTTTCATCTACGCTAACAGTCACTACAACGGTTTCAACTGAATTGTTTGTCACCGTAAACCCAAATTGGCCGGGGTCACCTAAATTGTCGGGCTCTGTAAATATTGCGTCACCGCTAACTTGAATATTCAGATCTGAAGGTTGAAAACGATCGATCGGTTCACCCAACGAATCAACTAAAGCCACACTTACAAACGACTGGTCTTCTCCATCAGCAAGGTGTGGAGTAGTAGCGGTAACAGCAGACAACTCCGCATCTACAAGCTGTATTGGCTCTTCAAATACTATTTCAGGCTGATCCGATAGCTGAATATCATCAACCGTTACCGTTACAGTTACGGTTTCAGCCGTACTGTTTGTAACCGTAAAACCGTACTGACCGGGATCGCCCAGATTATCAGGCTCTGTAAACTGTGCATCTCCGGTAATTTGAATATTTAATTCTGATGGAACATATCGGTCAATAGGATTTCCATCTGAATCGACCAATGTCACAGATACAAAGGATTGATCAACACCGTCAGCAAGATGTGGAGTGGTTGCATCAACCGAAGATCGATCAGCGTCTACCATAGGTGGTGCAGAAGTGGTTTCACCATAACGGAGTAGAGTTCGTTGACGCCCTACTGCCCATCCAGAATCCTCATCAATGAAAGAGAGAGCATACAGTTCATTAGTTGATGTTGTTCCCGGATACTCTTTCTGCCAGGATCTACCACCATCGTTTGTAACCAGTATGGTTGAGGAGTTTCCTACAATACGCCCGGTACGTTCATTAATAAATTCAATACCATTTAAATTTGCTGTTACTCCGGATTCAATATGTTCCCAGTTTGGGCCGTCTTCGTTTGATTTGAAAATTAATCCATCCCATCCAACTAAGAAAACACTACCTGAACCATTATCATCGATACTTGTAATTCGGGCTCCCTCAAGATCTGGCGTCCAGGTATTCCCGCCATCATTTGTAACCAGCAGGCCGGGATCTCTTAGCTGAGAGTTTGTCATTG
>CAZHUP010000200.1:0-4891 GCA_964535495.1 uncultured Rhodohalobacter sp. | reverse complement strand
AAAAAGTTTTTGAAAGGCTCGAACAATCTAATTCTGAGCTTGTTGATTAGCGGTAACTCTTAGAAAATAATATTTCAGATCTCTGTTCATAATCGTATTTTCTGAATTGAAAATAATTATATCAACTCTCAGAGATGGAAAATTTGCTTAGGATGAGAGTTCTTCTCCCGTTTTAAATCAATATCATGAAACACTTTTTACTAATTCTGATTCTCGGACTACTATTTATCCCAATTAATCCAGAATCAGCAGCCTCTCAAAACATTGATAATATAGATTTTGCATCTGTAAGAGTTGATGATCTTTCTGACTCTCAAATACGCCAGCTTTGGAGCAGGGCTCAGGAAGAAAATATGAGTGTTCAGGATATAACCACACTTGCTGAGGCACGGGGAATGTCTTCAGCTGAAGCTTCAAGGCTACGCACAAGACTGAATGAAGTCCGAACCAGAACTGATCGCCCGGATACAGAGAGAGATGGGGATGTATTGCGCCAGATTGAGCTGGATCCTGTGCGGGAACGCACCAGGGAAGTTGAGGAACGCGATTCGGATGAATTGAGAGTCTTCGGATCAGATCTTTTTCGGCGCGGTGTTCGTACTTTTGAACCCTCTTTTAATATACCTACGCCAATTGATTACACACTTGGAGCAGGTGACGAAATTGTTATTAACATTTGGGGGGCAGCCGAGCAAACATACAATCTGACCGTGAACCCCGAAGGTGTGATCCGAATATCAAATCTCGGCCCTATTCACCTTGATGGGCTTACGATACAGGAGGCTCGTGAACGAATAATAAATCGATTGCAGAACATATATTCAGGTCTGAATCCTGACCGGCCGGAAGAGGCCAACACCTTTGCAGAAGTTTCACTTGGAAATGTTCGCAGTATAAAAGTTACGGTAATGGGGGAGGTCAGTGAGCCGGGCAGTTATACGATTAACTCTCTTTCTACAGTGTTTAATGCCCTGTATGCAGCCGGCGGACCAACAAGATCAGGAACATACAGAAATATCCAGGTGATTCGGGATCGTGAAATTATATCAACGCTTGATATCTATGATTTTCTGGTGTACGGTGATCAAACTGACAATATTCGTTTAAGAGATCAGGATATCATTAAAATTGATCCCTATATAAACAGGATACGGCTGCAGGGAGAAGTAAAACGACAAGGACTTTTTGAATTAAAAGAGGGAGAAACCCTTGGAGATCTGATCGAGTTTGCTGCAGGTTTTACTGAGAATGCATACACTAAACGCTTGGTATTGCGCAGAACCACTGAGCTTCAGAGAAGTATATCGGATGTGATGTGGCCGGAAGGTAGTGAGCTCGAAATGCGGGGGGGTGATCAACTGCGGGTACGTCAACTTATCGATCGTTTTGAGAACAGAGTTGAAATTAATGGTGCCGTTTTTAAAGAAGGAGAGTATGAGTTAACCGAGGGAATGATGCTCACCGATCTGATTGAAAAGGCTGAAGGATTACGTGAGGACGCTTTTTTAAACCGGGGTGTAATCATGAGAACCATGGATGATCTGCGAATAGAAAATGTTCCGTTTTCTCTCGAAGATATAATGGATGGTACGGCTGATGATATTTTATTGAAAAAAGATGACCAGGTACAAATTGCATCACTTTTTGACCTGGAAGAAGAAAGAGTAATACGAATCAGAGGTGCTGTAAATGATGCGGGTGAATTTCCATTTGTTGAGAATTTAACAATCAGTGATGCGATTTATCTGGCAGATGGCTTTCGGGATGAGGCAGCACCCTACAGAGTAGAAATTTCCCGAAGACTTACAGGCGAAGACAGATTTATAAAAGGAGATCGATTAGCGGAAAGGTTTGAATTTGAGGTGGATGAAAATCTTAGATTTGCGCCCGAAGACCAAGACTTTATTCTCAATCCGTTTGATCAGATTTTTGTCAGGCGTCAGCCCAATTACCGTGCGCAGCAAACTGTAGAGATTAATGGAGAGGTAAATTTTCCAGGCAGTTATGTGATAGATGTGCGAAATGCACGAATCAGTGATCTTATAAATTGGGCGGGCGGCCTATCTGATTACGCTTATCCGAGAGGAGCTTCACTTCGAAGAGTGATAGAAAATGAAGAGCTAAATGGTGTGGAGGAATTTGATATGCTTACGGGTGAAGTTGTAATAACAGAAGATCCAACCCGAAAAGTGGGTATAAGGCTGACAGAGATTATGAGAAATCCCGGTGGTCCTATGGATCTTAAACTTCGTCCGGGTGACGTACTTGAAATACCGACTGAACTTCAGACCATTCGGGTGGAGGGTGAGGTGTTATTTCCGGTTATGGTCAGGTACGATTCGGGAATGTCTCTCAGAGATGCGGTAGACCGTGCGGGTGGTTTTACCGACCGTGCCCTGCGAAAACGGAGCTATGTGGTATATGCCAATGGCGAGGTGGACAGATCCAAACGGTTCTTGTTCTTCAGAAGAGATCCTGACATCGAACCCGGTGCTACAATAATTATCCCAAGAGAAGAGGAAAGAGAGCGGTTAAGCCCGCAGGAACGTGTTGCGATCTATTCAGCAGTTGTTTCTATGGCTGCAATTGTAACGAATACAATATTCCAAATTCGTAGATGATAGAATAATTATGAGAATCAAAGGCTTTTAATTTTGTGAACCAAAATTTAAATCACCAAACAGAATCTTTGCTTTATTGCCAGTATACCTTCTTTAATTAGAGCATTAATACTGCTATCTTTTTACATTATTTTTAACAGTAAATATTCAAACATTGAGTGAAAAGAAATCGGATAATCCTGAAGGACAGAATAAACCGGAAGTCAGATATGTACCTTTAGAACATCTGCATTTATTGGATAATGATGATTCTGAGTTCGATCTGACAGAACTTGTTAAGCAAATCTGGGATAGTAGAAGTTTCATTTTAAAAAATACCGGTCTGTTTGTAGCTTTAGGTTTGTTTTGGGCTCTTTTCAGCCCCGTAGAGTTTGAAAGTGAAGCGATCCTGATGCCTGAAATCCAGACCCAGCAGCAGGCTGGCACGGGCCGTTTAATTCAACAGTTTGGAGGCGCTTTTGGATTGGGTAATATCGGCAGGGGAGATATGCAGCAGGGTACTATTCCTCCAATGATCTATCCCCGTATCGTGAACAGCCTCTCCTTCCAGCTTGAGCTCCTGAACCACGAGGTTCACTTTCGCGACTATGGGGTAACCACCACATGGCCTGATTTTCTTGAAAATCATTATTCAATGCCATTAACAGCTTATGCCACAGATTATACCATAGGTCTGCCTTTTACCATCCTGAATGGAGTCAGGTCACTTTTCAGTGGAGATGATGGAGATGTGAACCACCATATCCAGGAAGATCCAATGGATGCGCAATTTCTGATATTGACACGCAGACAACATGACCTTGTGAACAATTTAAGAGACCGTATCACCGTAAGCCAGGATGAGGAGACCGGCTTGCTCACTACAAGAGTAAAACTGCAGGATGCCCGAGCATCGGCCGAATTGAACCGATTTCTGATTGAGAGGCTGAAGGAATATGTAACCGATTACCGGGTGGAAAAAGCCCGGCAGAACCTGGAGTTTGCCGAACAGCAGATGGAAGATGCCCGCGAGCGGTTTGAGAGGACACAGATTGCCCTGGCTGACTTTATGGACCGCAACATCCGCATCACCACAGAAAGGGCACGCGTGGAGCAAGAACGGCTGCAGGATGAAAAAAACCTGGCTTTGAACGTGTACAACTCCCTTGCCCAGCGGGTGGAAGAAACGCGGCTAAGCCTGCAGGAGCAAACGCCCATTTTTAAAGAAGTACAGGCGGTTAATGTGCCCAGTGAACGGAGTGAGCCGAGGAGGGCTATGATTTTGGTAGCGTTTACTCTATTTGGGGGGATACTTTCTGTTGGCTGGGTGTTATTGAAATCCTTTGTTGAATCAATTAAAGAACGATCCAGAAATTGATAATTAAGAACTTTCTATCAATTTTGCAGAAAACGTATCGATACTTTGCATTAAAAGAACTTATAAAGCAATGAACCATAAACCGTGATGTACTTCTAAATGAAGTCAAGTCTTTCGGTCATGGAATTGAGCAACATGAAAAAGCAGCAAGCCAATTATAATGAAGAATTACAAGATAATGGTGCCCACACTTTTGTGTAAGCACAATTCCTATATATACAATTGGTTGCCAATAGAATGTCGGGTATGTAGATATTGCTCGTCTGATTAAAAAGCTTATACGACAAAATATCAGCTGGAATAAAATGATCAAATCGTAACTATCGGGCTGCCTATTTGCACATTAGACTGAGCCTGTGCCTTTTAATGTTTAAAAAGAATATTCGGCACCAAATGAGCAATGCCATCCATTTGGACTTGATAATCATTCAATAAGATCGTTCAGTATTTATTATAAATAAAGTTTGATTTTATTTAATAATCACACAATGACACAACTGCTAAAGTAATGACAACTTTATAGATTTAAAAGATTGCTAAATAAACTATCAATTTTTTTAAAAGGTGATGAGATAAAAAAATATCTTTTTAACACCTCCTGGATGATGGGAGAAAAAATTATCACAATGGGCTTAGCCTTGGTGGTAAGTATTTTTGTTGCCCGATATCTAGGCCCGGAAGAATATGGAATTCTTTCTTATGCAATATCATTGGCTTCTCTATTTGCTATAGCTACTCACATGGGCTTAAGTGGATTAGCAGTTCGGGAGCTGGTAAATAATCCAGATGAACATCGAGAACTGATGGGAACCATCTTTGTGGTTAAATTTGTTGGCGGACTGATTGCAATGGTAGTTTTTTTAGTATTTATATTCAATTTTGGAGAGGCTTATGATGTAGAGTTTTGGGTGTT
>CAZHUP010000199.1:0-4909 GCA_964535495.1 uncultured Rhodohalobacter sp. | reverse complement strand
TCAGGTATCAGGTATCAGGTATCAGGTACAAAGACAAATAGTAAGTAAAGAGTTAAATGCAATGGTTGAAAGCATACTTTTTACTTGATACTCAATACCTAATACTTATTATCTATTTTCTTTTTTTAACGGCTCTCGGAACGCTGTAGAATTGAGGATGCCGATAGGGTTTGTCGTTTGCGGGATCAAAGAACGGTCCCTGATCTTCCGGAGAAGATGCCACTATCTGATCGCTTGGAACAACCCAAAAAGCAATTCCTTCATTACGCCGGGCGTAGGTGTCACGCGCATTTTGGAGCGCCATTTCAGAATCGGGAGCGTGAACGCTGCCCGCGTGTTCAAATGGCTTACCGTTTTTTGGCTGATAAAAAACTTCCCACAATGGCCATTCCGTATTTTCTGTAGAATTCTTTGTCATGTTTTGAATAGTCTGTAGTTATGTATTCGAAAGTAAGAAGCCGACTGCAATAAATTGCCAATTTTCGGCTTACATATTCAGTGATCAGGATTCACTGTATCAGGATGCTTTTTCATCCTGAAGCCTTTTCTTCCGTGCGTACTCTTTTGCTGCTTCCCGTACCCATTCGCCCTCTTCGTAGGCTTTTCGGCGAGCCTTAATACGCTCACGATTCATGGGCCCGTCACCTTTTACAACACTCCAGAATTCATCCCATGGAATATCACCGAACTCCCAATGTCCGGTCTCTTCATTATATGTCAGATCCGGATCGGGCAGTTCAATACCGATCGCTTCAGCTTCCATCACCATTCGGTCAACAAAGTGCTGTCGGAGTTCATCGTTGGTTTTGGTTTTAACACCCCATTTAATGAGTTCGGCACTGTTTGGAGAGTCTGTGTCATGCGGACCAAACATCATAAGAGTTGCCCACCACCAGCGATTTACAGCATCCTGAGCCATTTTCTTCTGTTCAGGTGTGCCGTCAGCCATTTTGGCCAGCATTTCATATCCCTGTTTTTTATGGAAACTCTCCTCTTTGCAAATACGCACATTTGCCCGCGAATAAGGTCCATACGAAGATTTTGCCAGCATGGTTTGATTTACAATAGCAGCACCGTCAACCAGCCAGCCAATTACACAAATATCAGCATAAGTAAGCGTAGGATAATTGAAGATGCTGGAATACTTTGCGTTTCCGTAAAGATAGTCCTCAACCAGTTCCTGGCGTTTTACTCCCAATGTTTCTGTGCCACTATAGAGATACAGGCCGTGGCCGGCTTCGTCCTGAACTTTAGCCAGCAGTACCATCTTCCGTTTGAGAGAGGGGGCACGTGTTATCCAGTTTCCTTCCGGCAGCATTCCGACAATTTCGGAGTGCGCATGCTGACTCATAATTCGAATCAGTTGTTTTCGATAACGCTCAGGCATCCAATCCTTTGGTTCGATCTTTTCGCCGTTATCAATTCGTTGCTGAAATTCTTTGAGTTTTTCCGGAGTGTCCATAAAAGCGCTTTTTTAATCGTGTAACGTACTAATTCCTTGGAGTATGATAACGTCAATATAGCAAAATCAGTTCAAAGTAAAGGATGATAATCGTAAAAAAACGAAACCCCGCTATACAAGATTTTTGATTCACACGTTTACTACTTGACAAATTTAATTTGATTAGATAGCGTATAGGTACAATTCAATCAATCATCGCAGGAGGTTGTCTATGAAGGAAAGTTACCAGCTTTCAATAGATCTGTTTACGAGTGTCCGGGATGATGTTGAAAAGCGTCAGTACATCGTTTTGGGTGAGCTCAAAACGATTTCAGATGAATTTCAATTCTATAGAGTATATCCTCATTTAAGCCGGTTGATTGAACTTCGCCGCATTTTAAGAGATATAACTGCGCGCCTTTCCGATCTTCGTTCAAAGTTTCCGAAGCGAATCAGCAAGTTAGATTGGGTAAACCGAACTATTGATCATGATGTGATTTTTGCCAGCGGAACGGATGTTTCTGCCGTAGAGGATCTGATAACGTGGGCGCTTCCTCATATCGAAAAGGTAATTGAGGAGGGGGTGGCCATCCATGAGTTTGTTGAGAGTGAATTAAAGGTTGAACAGGTGGGTATTTTACCCAATTATCGAGATGAGGGGTATCTATTTGTACCCGACAATCAGAAAAAATCACTTAATCTCTTTCGGTTTGAAGTCTCTATTTTTCAAAGTGCTGATGATCAGTACAGAGCTTTAAAAACAAGGTTTCTGAAATATTTAGAACAGGATAAAATCAAGTTGTCACCGGGCAGTATAAAATTAGACCTGATACGCGAAGAGAGTGAACTTCCCAACCCCGCAACGTATGCTTTTGAAACAGATCTGGACTTCCCTTTCAATCATGTCATTTTTCCCGTTGCCAAACGGCGTCTGATACAAATTTTGAGCAATGAGAAAAATAGTTAGCTATTTTTTAGTTTGAATGATTGCCAGCGTACACCTGGAAATACAAACCAGTTTACCTGATTCGGTTTCAACACGGGTTTCCCAAACTTGTGTCTGGGCACCGCGATGAATCGGTTTTGCAATTCCGATTACTTTTTGACCTAAACGGACTGCTTTGATGTGGTTTGCATTGATTTCGAGTCCAACAGCTGTTTTAGTATCGTCGCTTAGATTCAGCCAAGCGCCAACAGATGCTAATGTTTCGGAAAGTGCTACAGATGCTCCACCGTGTAGAATTCCAAAAGGCTGAACGGTATTTTCATCTACCGGCATTTCAGCAATCATTTCCATTCGATTTAATTTTTTAAAACGAATACCGAGAGCATCTCCCATATTTTTCTGCTCTCTGCTAAGCATGATATTTGCTTTATTCCTGATTGCGTCTTCAATATCAATTTTTGGTTGAGTGGACATCTTTAAGTCTGTTAAAAGTTTATTAGTTGGTAGTTCAGTTACATTTTCCTTTGTAAATACGGTTATTGATCTAAATTTTCTAAATAAATTATGGATCAGATTTTTAAAAGTCGTTTGAAAGTGTAAATTAATAGGGTAACAGTGTTAACCTTCTTTTTTAGCCATCAAACAAAGGTTTTTAAAATGAGATACTCCCCAACAACTTTACCGGATCTCCTTTACAAAGGACTAGAAAAATATACTGATGATCGTTTTTCAGCTACAAAACGAAATGGTTCATGGATTGAAACTTCGAAGGAAAGTTTTGTCAATAAAGTTCGAAATTTCGGAATGGGACTGTACGAACTAGGTGTCAGACCGGGTGATAAAGTTTCTATTCATTCCGAAAACAGCACGGAGTGGCTTATTTGTGATCTGGCCATACTATCCATTGGTGCCGCAAGCGTGCCAATTTACCCTACCCAGCCGGGAGAGCAGATTAAATACATCTTGGAAAATTCAGAGGCCAAAGTGCACATTGTTTCCAATGATGAGATGTTTGCAGAGACAAAGAGTTTAGTCAAGTCTATTGAGTCTGTTAAATCAATTATCACTATTCAGCCTTCAAAGCATAAAAAACTTAAGCTCTTTGACGCAATTCTAAAATTGGGTGAAACATTCGATAAGGAAAACCCGGAGCTTTTTGATGAATTAAAGAATGAGATCAATCCGGATGATATTGCCACGATAATTTACACATCCGGCACTACGGGTGTACCTAAGGGGGTGATGCTGACGCATAATAATATTGCATCAAATGTTCAGTATTCATTAGACAGGTTACCTTTCGAAGATACACGGTTCAGGGGTGAAAGAGTGCTGTCCTATTTACCGCTGTCTCATGTGTTTGAAAGAATGATTGACTATATGTATGTCGCGATGGGGTGTGAAATTTATTTCATCGAGACGATAGACGAGATCAAAGATGACTTTCTGTATGTGAAACCGTTCTTTTTTGCGACTGTGCCTCGGTTACTTGAAAAAGTTCAAACCGGAGTGAAAGTAAGAGGTCAGGAGTTTAGCGGGTTGAAAAAGAATCTCTACTACTGGGCGATTTATAGAACAGAAGAGTATGACCCTGAGAATCCTCCGAAAGGAATAGATGCAATCAAACACAAAATTGCTGATAAGCTGATTTACAGTAAAATCAGAGAGCTGTTTGGCGGAAAACTAGCAGGGGTTGTAAGTGGCGGTGCTGCACTATCTCCGGACGTGTTTCGATTTATGAATGCAATCGGGATTATCTGTGTGCAGGGTTATGGATTGACGGAGACCTCGCCGGTTATTAGTGTTCAAACTCCGGGTGGTATGAGAATTGGTACATCAGGAAAGCCACTTGAAGATGTGGAGGTGAAAATAGCTGATGATAAAGAGATTTTGGTTCGTGGTCCCAATGTGATGAAAGGGTATTACAAACTGCCTGAACAGACAAAAGAAGTGTTCAACGATGAGGGGTGGTTTAAAACCGGAGATGTTGGGAAGATTGATGAGGATGGATATCTCTACATCACAGACAGGATCAAGTCGATGTTCAAACTTTCAACCGGTAAATATGTTGCACCACAAAATGTGGAGAATCAGATTTCCGGTTCCGGTTTTATTGAGCAGATTGTGGTAATTGGTTACCAACGTAAATTCTGCTCAGCATTAATTGTGCCTGCCTACGATAACGTTTTGAAACGATTAAAACGGGACGGTTATGAACCGGAAAAACCGTACTCCAAAGATGAAAAGATTCGAGAACTGATTCAGCAAGAAGTGGACAAGGCGAATAAAACTCTTTCTCCATGGGAGCAGGTTAAGAAATTCGTTCTGCTCGAGGAACCGCTTAATATTGAAAGTGGCGAACTCACACCAACAATGAAAGTGAAGAGACCTGTGGTCAAAGAAAAGTTTAACGAGGAGATTGAATCGATGTACGAAGATGAATAGTAGTGGGGCTTGAGTAGAAAGTTGAGTCTTGAGTAGAAAGTATTGAGTATCGAGAAGGGTGAGAACACTCCCCTCCT
>CAZHUP010000198.1:0-4914 GCA_964535495.1 uncultured Rhodohalobacter sp. | reverse complement strand
AAATAGATCATGGATTCATTGAAAAACCAGGATCCGGAGCTTTACGGATTCCTTGAAAAAGAGACTGAACGACAGAATTATAATTTCGAACTCATTGCATCGGAAAACTTTGCTTCTCAGGCCACTATCTCTGCAATGGGGTCTGTTTTAACAAATAAATACGCTGAAGGTTATCCCGGAAAAAGATATTATGGCGGTTGTCAATTTGTTGACCAAGTTGAAGATCTGGCCAGGGAACGAGCTAAAAAGCTCTATGGAGCAGATTGGGTTAACGTTCAACCTCACTCAGGCGCTTCCGCAAATGCTGCCGTCTATTTAGCAATGATGAAGCCCGGTGAGACACTTCTTGGACTTGATCTCGCTCATGGCGGACATCTCACACATGGCTCTCCGGTCAACTTTTCAGGTATTACTTACAATGCTGAGTTCTATGGTGTTGATAAAGAAACCGGCCGTATAGACATGAATAAGGTCCGGGAAAAGGCAAAAGAGGTGAATCCAAAAATGATCTCTATCGGAGCCAGCGCCTATACAAGGGATTTGGATTATGGTGCTTTTCGTGAAATCGCAGACGAGGTTGGTGCTATCTTATGGATGGATATGGCACATACAGCCGGTTTGATTGCCGCAAAGGAGCTTAATGATCCGCTACCGGTTTGTGACGTGGTTACTACTACCACACATAAAACACTTCGCGGGCCGCGTGGTGGAATGATTCTGCTCGGTAACGACGGTGAAAACACACTTGGTGTAGTTGCGCGTAAATCTGGACGAACCAAGAACTGGAGTGAAGTACTTGATTCGGCTGTATTTCCCGGTAGCCAGGGCGGCCCTTTGATGCACGTAATAGCTGCGAAAGCTGTAGCATTTGGCGAAGCTCTACAGCCTGATTTTAAAGAATATCAAAAACAGGTGAAAGCGAATGCCAAAGTGATGGCCGAAGAGTTTATCAATTTAGGTTACGACTTGGTAAGCGGCGGTACAGATAATCATCTGATTTTGGTAGATCTCAGAAGTAAAGGTTTAACAGGTAAAGTTGCTGAAGAGTCGCTGGATGAAGCCGGAATTACCGTAAATAAAAATATGGTTCCTTTCGATACAGAAAGCCCATTTGTTACATCCGGGATTAGAATTGGTACCCCTGCCCTCACTACACGAGGATTCAAAGAAGAAGAATTTCGATCTGTAGTAAAACTGATAGATGAAGTACTACAAAAACCTGAAGACGAAGCAAACAGAGTTAAGGTGAAGCAGCAAGTTCGTGAAATGTGTGAAAAATTCCCTTTGTATGATTTTATTACCGCCTAGTATGGTCAACTACATGAATAGGAAAATTTCACGTTTTGTAATTAAGTCCACCTGATGAGCGAAGAAGAAGGCAGCAAGCGGGGCATCATGGGTAAGATTCTACCCAAAGCCAGACCTCCAAAAGAAGATTTAACCAACAGTATGTCTTTTCTGGACCATCTGGAGGAGTTGAGGTGGAGAATCCTGAAAGGCTTGGTTGGAGTACTTTTTGGAGTTATCGTCGCTTTCTTTTTTCGTGAATTCATCATTCAGCAGTTCATTCTTGGGCCGGCAAGAGCTGACTTTTTCATGTATCAGATTATGCCGATCAATGCAGTAGATCTCTCCTTAATTTCGAGAAGATTACCCGGACAGTTTTTCACATATTGGGGTACTCTTATCATTACAGGAGGAATCATTGGCTCTCCCATCTTGATTTATCAACTCTGGGCATTTGTTGAGCCGGCACTGGAGACCGGAGAAAAGATCAAAACATTTCTGAATGCAATGTTTATCAATTTTTTCTTCCTTTTGGGTATCTCTTTTGGATATTTAATCCTTGTGCCATTTGCAGTTCAGTTCTTCACACAGTTTATTATAGATGCTGTAATCAGTAACGAGTTCGATATCAACGAGTATTTTACATCCGTTGCTATGTGGACTCTCGCATGTGGTATAATTTTTCAGATACCGGTAGTAAGTTACTATCTGTCTAAAGTTGGGCTTTTAACTCCGGAAACAATGCGAACATACCGGCGACACGCAATCATCGCCGTAATGATCGTAGCTGCTTTTCTCACCCCGCCCGACCCTGTTTCACAATTAATGATTGCCATACCACTGCTCTTACTCTATCAGTTTGCGATCTTTTTAAGCAAAATTGCAAATAAACAGCGAAAACGAGCGTTAGAACAAGCGTTTAAAGAATCTAATTAAGCAGTTTAATGATTCATCAAAACCCATTACCTTTCAATCTGAAAAGATCAATCACTTTAATTTTTTGAAAAAAACTTAAATGCAGTTTACCTCTTTGAAAATAACTTTGTTAATACTTTCCGTTTCACTCTTAACCGTCATTTCATGTGACACAAGTGATCCGTTCAACTTTCCTCCGCCTGATTTTTCAACAGTACCGGCAGCCTACGATATTGAAGGATTAGACCCTATTGAAATTGAGGAGGGAATTACAGCTTACATCCACGAAGAGGGTGACGGCTTTGGGACGGTAACCATTCGCGATGATTTACTCCTGTTCATTACAGTAAGAACATTGGAAGGAGATATTATCTACAGTACCTATAACGACGCACGCGTTGAACCAACCACCGTACGTGTCAGTAATATACAGCTGAACCCAAGCGTATTTAGCTATAATATTCAGCTGGCTTATACTTTTGGGTTAAGGCAGGGACTACTGGGAATGCAGGAAGGTGAGCGACGTACGCTAATTGTACAGCCTGAACAAGGATATGGCGACTTACCGGATGGTGCTGCCAATTCAGAATACAAAGAATCGGTACTTCAGTACGACTTAATTGTGCTGGATATTATCGACTAAAACGATCTTGATAAAAATGATTAAAGGGAAAGTTCTCAACAGAGCTTTCCCTTTAGAAATTTATATGTGACCGTTCAAACCGGCCTTTCAGATTTGTAAGGATTTCATGGACGTTGGTACTCCCAAGTTCCGCCCAGTCTGAAGCATTGAGTGCTTCACCACCGAGAATTGTAACTTCAGTATCAGTTGAAATTTTATCCCCTTCAAGATAAACCATGATGTAATCCATAGTAACATTCCCCACCTGTGGGTACATCTTTCCGTTGATGAAAACTTCAAGCTTATTACTCAAAGATCTTGGAACACCATCACCATATCCAACAGGAATTGTAGCTAAATAGCCGTCATCAGAACACGTCCACGTCGCACCATAGCTAACCGTATCTCCTTTTTTAATGGGTCTTACCTGCGCCACTCTTGACTTCCAGGATAATGCGGGCTTTAACCATTTATGGCGTTTCTTCCCGGGATTGTAACCCAACATTCCCAAACCAAATCGAATCATGTCATAATTTTCGAGATCGTAGTTAGTGGAAGCGCCGGTATTACTGATGTGTTTGATAGGGATCTCCCCAAAGTGCTTTATCAGCTCAGAAAACAGTTCAGCCTGTTCCACGACTTTATCCGATCCCGGATCATCTGCAGTAGCGTAATGAGAATAGATTCCACTGCAGGTTAATCTTTGATTGATTACCGCCTGCTGACGAACCTCTTTCACCTGATCAGGTGAAAAGCCAAGCCTGCCCATTCCGGTATCAAAGTTCAGATGATAATCAGTACCATCCATCAGGATTGAGAAGTGGGTTAAATGGCTGACTGTGGCTGTTAAGTTATGAGTTTGATAGGCAGCGGCCGTATTGTACGTTGGCACACCAAATACTAGTACAGGCTTGATTATTTGAGCTCTTCTCAGCTCAATGGCTTCATCCACGTTAGCAACTGCAAACCAGTCTACCTGATGCTGAATTTTCCTGGCCACATCCACTACTCCGTGGCTGTAAGCATCACACTTAACGACAGCCAGATATTTTTTATCCGGAACTCTCTGTTTTATCGCTTCAATATTTTTTGATACTGCACCTAAATCAATCTCCAGATAGGAGTTCGGAAAATGGTTTTTCAACGTTTTGCTCCAAAAAGTTTCTTTTTCGATTTCTTTAATATCACATTTGCGGCATTGAATCCAGCAGCGCCAAACACTCCTCCCCCGGGATGACACGAAGCGCTCGACAAAAAGAGATTTTCAATTGGGGTTTCATAACGGCTCAGTTCCGGCGTGGGTCTGAACATAAACATCTGATCAAAATTCATCTCCACATGCATAACATTGCCTCTTAATAGCCCGTGTTTCCGTTCTATATCCAACGGGGACTGAATATACCAATCTATAAGCTTTCCTTTCATGTTTGGTGCGTACTTTTCGACAACACCGTAGATTTTTTTTGCTTCACGTTCACGGATATCGTCCCAGCTTTCTCCATTCGAAAGCTCGTAAGGATGCCACTGCGCCCAGGCAAAGAGTGTATGTTTTCCGTCTTTGGCCACTTCAGGATCAATTTTCGAAAATGTCATCGCCAACACAGCAGGATCTTCCGGCGGCAATCCTTTAGTAAAATCTCCTATTGCCCGGTTCATATAATCAACTGACGGAGCCAAAAGCTGCATTCCGTTATGTATGATCGGGTCATCCGGTGCAGCCGTGTATTGTGGCAATTCTTCAACAGCACATCGAATGACCATTCCAAATCCGTTCCCAACCTGAATATCTTCCACTTTTTTAAAAAGCGAATCATCCAGATGCTCGCGCCCAACAAGCTTCAACATCGTGGTTTGAACGTGAGCATTCGACACAATAATATTAGCTCTATAATGATCTCCGGACTCTGTAAACGCCCCGACTGCTTTGCCGTTCTCTATTTCAATTTTTTGAACCGGACTGTCTGGTATAACCTCTCCTCCATGAGATTCAATCAGGTTTTTCATAGCCTGAGTCAGCATTCCGCTTCCTCCCTTTGGATGCTTCGCACCGCTCTGATGAAGCATCGATTGCCATCCCACAAAATCACCCG
>CAZHUP010000197.1:0-4929 GCA_964535495.1 uncultured Rhodohalobacter sp. | reverse complement strand
ACCGAATTGCAATCTGAACTACTCGTAAGCCTGTAACTGCAGCATTCCGACGGAAACATAAAAGATGAACCGCAGATAGTGCTGTTATTTTGTAAATATCCTGAACTTACGTACTACATAAACCGAAAAACGAACCACGTAGACCAGATATTGAACTAACTTTAAACACTAATGATAGCATATGGAAATATATAGACTAACATTACTTATACATCGTGGATTTCATTTGGTCGAGTGGGTGAAATCATCATATATTGGTTGTAATTGATTGAAACAAAAGCCCTCCCCGTTTCATTGGACTTCTCAAACTACACCGGATACCTCTTCTGTTTGAGTAATTAAAGCATCCATTCTTTTTGATATAGCTTCTGTCATTTTTTCGATGTGATTTAGCTTACCCGCGTGGATATTTTTATAGACAGCTACTTCCGATATTTTTAATTCCCCTGCGATCTCTTTTACAGAATACCCTTCGCTCTTCATCTTTAAAATCGTAAAGCGGTTTTTACTCCAATTCTTAAGGTTACCGGCCAATATGCTAAGACTGCTATTTGCCAGCTGATCAAAAATAAGATCTCCGGTCTCTACAGATATGAGCAGATTCTCATCCTTTAATTTGTTAATTAGATCGCGTGTTTTATGGAACGCGGGGCCGTCCATCATCAGCGATTTTTCCTGTTGGGTATCTGTTGTTATTTCACCTGCTCCTATAACGATGCGTACACGGACTGGATATATCGCTGCTTTAATAGACCAAACATCATTGAAGAGCGATGATGACTTGCGGTAGACGCTTTGAAATTCGTCACCTAGTGTGATGCTGTATGTAGTTTGGAGCCCGTCGGATGATTTATTGATCTCCCTGAAAACAGCGCGGAGCTGCTTCTGCACTTTTTTTCTTTGAACAGGTTTTAGCTTTTTTGATTCGACGATATCGCCCATAACAACAATATAATGGTCCATTATCCTGAATTAGTTAGCTGCTTCTGTTTAACTAAATTGGTTTAATAATACAAAAATAAACCGTAATGGTTAATTTACGGGCGGCAAATTACTGCATCGACTGATACACCTGTGATACAAAGTCTCCAAGTTTTGAACTGTCGATCCATCGTAGAACGATGACGATATCATTTTGATCGTCTACAACGATAAAGTTACCGCCAAATCCGGCTGCGTAATAGACATGATCGGGAACCCCATCCCAGCGGCTATCTTCATCCTGAAGCCACCAGAGATATCCATAACGGGAGTTGACAGGAGAGGGTGTAACTGACTTTTCAATCCATTCAGGGGAGATGAGCTGTTCGCCGTTCCATATTCCGTCTCTTGCAAACAGCAATCCAAAACGGGCGTGATCGTAGGTACTGATAAAGAGTCCGCCTCCGTTATGTCCGCCACCGCTGACCGACTGCATTTCCACACCGTCGATCATTACAAATGAGTTGTCATATCCATACCAGCGCCATGTTGTGGAGGCTCCGATTGGGTCCATCACTCTTTGCTTCAATACCTGAGGCAGCGGTTGTCTCCAGACCTGAAGAAGTGAGTAGGCGAGAAGGTTAACCCGCACATCGTTGTATTTGTAGTGTGTACCGGGTTCGTGCAGTTCACGATAGCGCCAGTCGTCGATACCGCCCTCCCGCGGTGGTCGATCACTCCAGTCTTCCATGCCAAACAGGGTGCCGTACCAATCGGATGTCTGATTTAGCAGATGCTCCCAGGTAATTTTGGCGTTGTGCTCTCCGTCAAAAGTTCGATCCCAAACATATTCAGTAAGGCGGTCTTCTGTGCTGTGAATCAAACCATCATCCCATGCCAGTCCAGCTACGGCTGAGAGATAACTTTTGGTCACACTGAAGGTCATATCCACTCGCTTAAGATCTCCCCAACTTGCGGCGATATATCCATCTTTAATAATCATTCCCGCCGGATTCCCGCGTTCTCTTACCGGGCCAGCCAGGTAGTGGTACGGTTCATGGCTGAACCCTTTCAGGATGGCAATCCGCAGATCATTTTCCACACTGTTCTCATTGTCGAGAGCAAATTGAACGGCATCATCCAATCCGGAAGGTTGAAAACCTAACTCTGAAGCCGGCTTCTGCTCCCAGTCATCGCCAAGTCCGGCCGGAGGGAAGTAGAGATCTTGAGCAGTAGTTGTGCTGATTGACGCAAATAGAAAAGCAAGAATCAGAAATGTGGGTTTGAACAAGCTGGTTATTTGTGGCATGGTTTAGATAAGTTGAGAAGTTTAGAGTGGTATCGCGTCCATAAAATAGTTCTTTTCATAAAGAAGGCAACGCTGTAATGAGATTCGGTCAGGTCTATACAGGAGTTCATTTTTTCTGCTGTTCCCATACAGTTCTTCTTGTTACCTTTGATCCGATATTCCTAAACAGAAAAAAAGAGAATCCACAAAATGCTGATTGCGTATTTACTACAGTCTGACTTCCTGAGAAATTTGACACAAATTCTGCCTGAACACATGCGAGGGGAAAGTGCGGAAGCAGCCGTTGGACTGGCGTTCATCTTCCTGCTTTCAGCATTGGTTCATCTCTTTATCCGAGTCTGGATAGTCCGTTTATTGACCCGTTTCGACGATAAGACGGATACTGAGTGGTACGCCATCATTCTCAGACACAAACTTCCGCAGCGCGCACTTTTCATGGTTCCGTTGATTATCATCTACAACGGAATTGAATTGATTCCGCAGTTTCATGAAGATCTGACCAGCTTTATAGTAAGAATTACTGCTGCTTTGATGATTTTAGTGGGAGCCCGGGTTTTTGATGCTTTTCTCTCATCCATGCACTCCCTCTATCTGCTTAAACCGGATGCACATTTAACACCGATCAAAAGCTATATTCAGCTGGGTAAGGTGGTTGTGTATGTACTGGCCGGTTTCTTTATCATTTCAAGTCTGGCTGATAAATCGCCCTGGTACTTCCTGAGTGGTATTGGTGCCATCATGGCGATCATCCTGCTGCTGTTCCGGGATACGCTGCTCTCGCTGGTTGCCAGTGTTCAGTTAACCAGCAACGATCTGATTCGCGTTGGAGACTGGATCGATATGCCGCAGTTTGGCGCCGATGGAGATGTGATCGACATTGCGTTGAACACCGTGCGTGTGCAAAACTGGGATAAAACGATCACGGTGATACCGACCCACAAATTTCTGGAGCACAGCTTTAGAAACTGGCGCGGCATGCAGGAGTCGGGGGGACGCCGGGTAATGCGATCAATTAAAATTGATATCTCGACAGTTCGTTTTTTGAGTTTCAATGAAATACAGAAGCTGAAAAAGTCACACCTTCTTTCGAAATATATAGATGATAAGATGAAGGAGATTTGTGAGTACAATGAGAAGCATTTGAAGGGATACACCTCCACGCTTACCAATGGTCGCTGGCTTACCAATGTTGGTACATTTCGCCGATATATAATAGAGTATTTGCAAAACCATCCCAGAGCGCGACAGGATATGATAATGCTGGTGCGGCAGCTTGAACCGACCGAAACCGGTTTACCGATACAGATCTACTTTTTTGCCAGCACCACCGTCTGGACAGAGTATGAGGCAATACAGTCAGACGTGTTCGATCACCTGCTAGCTATTGCACCGGAGTTTGGACTGAAGATTTTCCAGCAGCCATCCGGAGATGACTTGCGCGGTTTGAAGGTGCATGAAGGGTAGTATAGACTCTTGGAACGCCTCCAGGCAGTATCAAGAGAAATTTAGCAAAACGATATACCCAAAGTGAACAATGTCTTGAATCCACTCCTGTATAAGTAGGGGTGAATGGGAGATGGCTTTTATCCATATCATTAGGAGACCTGTTTATAGGGTAGAGTTAGACCGGCTTGTACTTATTACGCTATATGGCACAACAGCAAGAGTGACTTTTTCTCCCATCCACATTTTCGGGTCGCATCTGTTGGCGACATGATAGTGGAGCCAATTATCAAATATTATTTTGGAATCAAATTGAGTCAGCTTATATTAATCGTAACTTTACGATGATTAGTTTAAGCTCATCACATTACAAATAACTATCTCAACAAACGATATGGCAATGAAGACAGAATCACCGGAAGAGATCAAAAAGTCGGTGAAGGAGAAATATGCAAAAATTAGCGAGCAGTCAGAAGCGGGTGGGTGTTGTGGCCCCACAAATTGCTGTTCATCCGATAGCAGTGTGGATTACACCATCTTTTCGGATGATTACTCAAATCTGAAGGGTTACAATCCCGACGCGGATTTAAATCTTGGTTGTGGCCTGCCAACCGAATTCGCCAAAATGAAGCCCGGTGATACCGTAGTGGATCTGGGTTCCGGAGCCGGAAACGATGCATTTGTTGCCCGGCAGGTAGTGGGTGAATCTGGCAGAGTGATCGGAATCGATATGACTGAGGCGATGATTCAGCGTGCGACTTTGAACGCGATCAAGCTCAACTATATGAATGTAGATTTTGTGTTGGGCGACATTGAAGAGATGCCGCTTGATGATGAAATTGCAGATGTAGTAGTGAGTAACTGTGTACTGAATCTGGTTCCGGATAAGGAGAAAGCCTTTGCTGAAACTTACCGCATTTTAAAATCTGGCGGTCATTTTAGTATCTCTGATGTAGTAGTAGCCGGGGATTTACCGGACTCCATCAAAGAGGATGCTGAGATGTATGCTGGCTGTGTGGCCGGGGCGATCGACAAGGATGAATATCTGGAGATTGTGAAAAACGCCGGTTTTGAAAATATTACCGTTCAGAAACTGAAGGAGATTCAGCTTCCGGATGAGATGCTGCTGAACTATCTCTCAGAAGATGGTCTGAAGAGATTCAGAAACTCCGATACCGGCATTTATAGCATCACGGTGTATGCGGAGAAGAGGTAGATAACAGTCATTTTTTTATTAAGTGATTAGCATGTGTTTA
>CAZHUP010000196.1:0-4932 GCA_964535495.1 uncultured Rhodohalobacter sp. | reverse complement strand
AAATGGTTTGGGACTTTGAAGTTTTGCAAGGCTAGTGCTCGGCTTGAGCAGCTTATTCATGAGATGAATACTATCTGTTGATGCCGGATGGTAAAAATCAGACACAGCCAATCAATGCCCCGGACGGGGCATTATGTTTGTTAAGCAGAAAGTGACTCGTCACTTCTAACACTGCCCCGGCGGGGCAGTACCCGTCATTACCGCATTCAAATATTATCAAGATCCAAATTTGAAGCTCACCACCATACCCCTTACCTTAAGGCGAATCAGAAACCAGAAGAGCAACTTTTTCAAACTGACTAGCAAAATCTGTCATGAGTGAGAACACCGATCAACAGCTAATCGTAACGGTGTCCCATGCATCCGGTTGATCTAACCATATTTATTCTCTACATCATTGCACTGCTCGGATTTGGATATTTCTTTTTCCAGAGAAATCAAAGCGGTGACGATTACTATGTAGGCGGCCGTAAAATGAAAAGCTACCACGTTGGCCTGTCGGTTGTGGCCACGGATGTAGGCGGAGGTTTTTCCATTGGGCTTGGCGGGCTCGGTTTTGTGATGGGACTCTCCGGCTCCTGGATGCTTTTCACAGGCCTTATTGGCGCCTGGCTTGCCGCTGTTTTTCTGATTCCCAAGATAAAGCAGAACAAGGTATTTGATGACGCCTATACGTTTCCTCAGGTGTTTGAACACTACTACTCAGCAAATGTAGCCTTGATAGCGGCTATTATATCTGCTATTGGATATGCAGGATTTACCAGTTCACAAATGCTGGCCGGAGCTAAATTGGCAAGCGGGACATTTGCCGACCTCGATCAAACGATGGCGCTCTACATTATGGGAACGGTAGCTGTTGTCTACACGGTGTTGGGCGGATTAAAAGCGGTAATTTACACCGATACCATCCAGTGGGCACTACTCATGATCGGCCTGATTTTTATCGGGGTTCCGATCGCTTATATCGAAATTGGCGGAATGGAAGCTATTCGCGCCACGGTGGCACCGGAGATGCTTACTCTGACCAACGTAAGCTGGCAGGATCTTGTATACTGGGCAGTTACTATCATTCCAATCTGGTTTGTGGGCATGACACTCTATCAAAGAATTTATGCCTGTAACGATGAACAAACTGCAAAACGAGCGTGGTATCTTGCCGGAGTTTTTGAGTGGCCGATCATGGCATTTTTGGGAGTACTGCTCGGTTTGTTCGCAAAAGTGGGTGCAGAACAGGGTATGTTTGAGTATCTGGGTGCAGCTGATATTTCAGAAACAGACCCGGAAACGGGCCTGCCGATGTTATTACGGACCGTGTTGCCTGTAGGTTTTCTTGGGATTATGATGGCGGCGTACTTTTCAGCAATTTTATCTACGGCCGACAGCTGCTTGATGGCTTCATCAGGAAATGTGGTAACTGACATCATTGGCCGTTTTACACCGTTTGATTCCGATAATCCAAAATTTGTAAGAATTTCGCAGATAGTGACCCTCATTATCGGAGGGTTGGCACTTCTATTGGCGGGAACAATGACCAACGTACTCGATTTAATGTTAGACTCCTACTCCTTTATGGTGTCCGGACTGTTTGTACCCGTAATTGGAGCGCTGTTCTGGAAGAAAAGTACCCCTGCCGGCGCCATGACAGCCATGATTGTGGGAGGTTTTACAACAATTGGTTTACGATATTCCGGGGTAGAACTTCCGTATGAGCTCGATCCGAATGTTTTTGGTATTACGGCATCGGCTATATCATTCATAGCAGTAAGTATGATGACGAAAGAAAACTAAAGTGTAGAATTTTGAATTTTGAATGCTGAATTAGTTATGATTCAATTCAGCATTCAAAATTCATCATTCATAATTCAAAAAAGAAATGAACATAGAATATACCATTATACACAACGACAAGGATAGTGAACCCCGATTTTCAAGGGATCAGATTGCGGATTTTTTGTATGATCACCTGGATCAGTATGGAGATGAGCGGCAAGCGATTTTGAAGTGTATTTCTTACGCCTATGGCGACAATGTGGGGCAGGGAGGTTTTATTCTGGTTGCACACGATGAAGATGAAATTTTAGGTGTCGTCATCATAAACAATACCAATATGGGCGGGTACATTCCTGAACATATATTGGTGTATATTGCAGTTCACGAGAAAACTCGTGGTCAGGGAGTGGGTAAAGCATTGATGCAGCATATTATTGATGAAACGGAAGGAGATATTGCCCTGCACGTTGAACCGGAAAACCCGGCCAAGTTTCTCTATGAGAAGTTTGGATTTACCAATAAATATCTCGAAATGAGACTGAAAAAGTAGTGATTCGTTTACAGTACCAATCCTGTGTCAAACCACATTTTGACGCAAAAATGGAGCTGAAACTCGGTACAAAAATTTATGGCATACGTAAAACTTTATAGAAGTGAGCTGGAACACAATTTTGAGTTTCTCAACTCACTTTTCAAAAAGAACGGCATCAAGTGGGGAATTACAACCAAACTTCTCTGTGGAAATCGGGAGTTTCTGGAAGAGGTGATCAATCTTGGAATTGGTGAAGTACACGATTCCAGGATCAGCAATCTCAGAAGAATTAAGGAGATCGATCCGAATACCATGACAATCTACATCAAACCGCCACCAAAGGATATTATTCCCGATGTGGTGAAGTATGCGGATGTGAGCCTGAACACCGAACTCTCAACACTTTATGAGCTCTCTGAAGAAGCAGAAAGACAGAATACAACTCATAAAGTGATTATCATGATTGAGATGGGAGATCTTCGGGAAGGGGTGATGCGGGAGGATCTTATCAATTTTTATGAAAAAGTGTTTAAGCTCCCGGGAATAGAAGTGATTGGGTTGGGTACAAATCTGAACTGCATGCATGGAGTTATGCCGGATGGTGATAAGCTCATTCAGCTGGCACTCTACAAGCAGATTATTGAATTAAGGTTCAAAAAGGAGATTCCACTTGTATCCGGTGGCACCACAGTTACCATTCCTCTTTTAATGAGAGATCAGTTGCCTGATGGAGTCAATCACTTCCGTATTGGAGAAGCACTCTTTTTCGGAAAAGATCTCTTTACAGATGGCGTGATTGACGGAATGAGTGACCAGGTAATGGAACTTTACACTCAAGTTATTGAGATTTCAGAAAAACCGATTGTTCCATCCGGTGAACTGGGTATGAATCCTCAGGGAAAACAGGCAAAAGTTTCTCAGGATGATTTCGGGAAAACCTCATACCGAGCCATTATTGACATTGGCGTTCTCGATATTCAGCCCGACTACTTAATCCCTGTAAACGATAATATCAAAATTCTGGATGCCAGTTCCGACATGCTCATTCTGGATGTTGGCACAAATGAAAAGGGATACAAGGTAGGTGATGAAATCCGTTTCAAACTGAAATATATGGGAGCATTGGGGTTGATGAGCTCTGACTATATTGAAAAACGAGTGGCAGATTGAGTTATTTGTTTTTTTTAAATTAGCGGGGCTAACAAAGTGTTTGTAGATGACTTGAATTTCTACTAAATCATCAGTTTCAAGTATTGGAAGACATAATTATGGATCTACCTCAATTAAAAAAGGAGATGGTGAACTCACTTGATAGTTTACCGGATGATGCAGATTGGGATGATGTGATGTACAGCATTTATGTTCGCCAATCTATCGAGGATGGCTTAAAGGATTCCAAGCAAGGTAATGTTGTTGGGCACTCTGTTATTAAAGAAAAATTTCTTTGAGAAACGTTATTCTTCTTCATACTAATTTATACAGCTGTTTCTCGCAGAATCGCGCAGATGAATCGCTAAGTGACGCGGATGGCAAAGCTGCGATCCGTAGCGAGAAATAAAATCCCTTTTTTTATATATAAGAAACCTATTTGTTCAAGAATTATATTTTGTTGATGGCTAAAGCAAAAACACATCCGGTAATGAACCTGCCGGATGAATATGAAGTTTTCGATTTTTCAAACGGCTATGATCCCGATACAATGAGTCAGTTTGTAAAAGCCGGTGGATGGGGAGTTGGCGGCTACAGCGAAAAGCGTAAAAATATGTATCTGGCTCCTCAATATGAGAATCGCCGGAATATCCATATGGGAATTGATTTTTGGGCAAAAGCCGGTGAGGCAGTCTATTCTCCTCTTGACGGCGAAGTGGCTTATCTGGCCAACCACGCCCAGGATGGGAATTACGGTGGCACATTAGTCTTAAAGCATGATTTGGACGGCGATGCAGTTTATGCACTTTACGGTCACCTCTCACCTAAAAGTATTTCGAATCTGCAGAAGGGGCAAAAAGTGGAAGCCGGAGAAAAAGTAGGAGAGCTGGGTGATGAAAATGAAAACGGAAACTGGCCGCCTCATCTGCACTACCAGATTAGCGTAGAAGATCCCGGAGAGGCAGACATGCCGGGAGTTGTGTCGGATGAAGAGCTTGAAGAGGCCTTAAAGCTTTACCCTGACCCAAGGATTTTGATTGGAGAGGTCTATTGAGTCTAGTTTGGATTTGAAAACCTGACGCGTCTTAGTAAAACCTATTGAAAATCTTGCCCGGAGTTGCCAGACAGGGGATAAGGTTGTGAACCGCGGTTTCCCATGACAAGGAGAGATTTAGAGGCCGCCTGTACCGAGGCTACAGAGGACAGGAGTGTAAATCGAATTTTACCACAATCTTATGAACTTCTTCCTCAATCTCGCCTCATAGTCGGGCTTGGAAAAAACCGGCTGGTGCAGGCCAAAATAGGAGTCCTTTTTTAAAGGGGACTTTTGCTCTCATGATTTAACAATCGATCTCAGGCTTTGAAGATCAAACCAGGGTGTTGATTCAACAGATCAGGCGATCCGTATTAGATCTGCCGGGATTAATTCATTAAAGCACTTGCAGATCCTTTGATATCTGCTTTATTAAACTTCAGTTCAA
>CAZHUP010000195.1:0-4954 GCA_964535495.1 uncultured Rhodohalobacter sp. | reverse complement strand
CAATGGATACTACACATCCGCCGCGAGAGTATCCGGCAATGGCCTGACCAATAGATCCGCAGACCCCGGCGATGAACAACAGAAGAAGAAATTCAAGAAAAGTCATAATTATACCGTTACAAGTTTATGTTTACTGAGGTGAAATGACCCTAACCTCCTTTATGAGCTACTGCCATTTCTTATTTATTTGTACTAATTTTTATTGCCCCATTACTACACCTTCGCGACGAGGATCAGCTCCACCATAATATCCGTCTTCGGTTACCTGAATCGCTTGCAAACCGCTTGTGAGTGCTCTTTCCGACACTTCATGACCTCTGGCCCGCAGTGCCTCTATGAGCTCTGCAGGAAAACGATCCTCCTCAAGTGCCGATGCTCCGTTAAAATTGGCAAAATTTGGCAGATTGATCGCATCCTGAGCATTTAAATTCCACTCATACATTCCAATAATAGCTTTTGCTGTGTAGTGAATAATTGCAGCTCCACCCGGAGATCCAACGCTAGCCAGAATATTTCCTGATTCTCGATCAAATACCAGCGACGGACTCATGCTTGATCTTGGTCGTTTATTCGGCTCCACTCGATTTGCCATCGGATTGCCGTCTTCATCAACCGGAGATAGTGAAAAATCTGTAAGCTCGTTGTTGAGAATAAATCCACCCGGAAGGCCTGTTCCTCCATCACTCATGATACGGCTGCCGAAGCCACTTTCGATAGTTGTTGTCATCGACACGGTATTTCCATCACGATCTACAATACTGATGTGACTTGTTCCGCTCTCGGGCTGATATGGCTGAAGGCCAAGCATAGCCTGTATCTCACCGGGATTGCCGGGTTCGGCTACTCCCATACTTTGGTCTCCAACAAGCGAGGCTCTTTCTGCTAAATAGGCAGGTTCCATCAAACTGTTCCAGTCGCCGGCCGGTGCATCAACAAAATCCCAATCGCCGATATATTTTGCACGATCTGCAAATGCAAGTTTTGCTGCTTCCAAATAGTTATGCATCCAGTCTGCTGTCATCAATCCGTTTTCAAAATTACTCTCACCATTCTCTAACTGTTCCAGAATTCCCAGCATCTGCATGATGGCAATGTGACCGGATGATGGTGGCGGAAATCCACAGATATTGTATGACTTCCAGTCATTACAGAGAGCACGAGTTTCAAAATCCTGAGCCGGATAGTTGTTGATATCCTCAACGGTCATATTTCCGGGCCGTTCGTGAGACTGAATTCTCTCAACGATATTTTCGGCTACTTCACCTTGATAAAATTCATCTATTCCCCCATTGGCCACGCGTCTTAATATCTCGGCTAATGCCGGATTTTTGAGCTCATATCCAACCGGCCTCGCTTCATTGGATTCATCATAATAGAACTGTCCTGCGATATCATCGTTTCTAAATGCATCTTCACCGACAAGCAGTTGGTTTAAACGCGGACTCACATTAAATCCATTCTCAGCCAATGTAATAGCAGGCTCAAAAAGTTCGTGCCACGGCAGAACGCCATGTCTTTCGTGTGCCTGTTTCAGCATAGCAATTGTTCCCGGAACACCCACAGATTTCCCACTTCGAACTGCATCCCTAAAAGGCATTGTATCTCCATTTTCATCCAGGAAATGATTTTCATCTGCAGCTGCCGGGGCTGTTTCGCGGCCATTGTAAGCATAAACCTGCTCTCCATCCCAGTTGAGAAGAAATGCTCCACCGCCGATTCCACTCGATTGAGGTTCAACCAGAGTAAGTACCATCTGAACGGCAATGGCGGCATCAACGGCCGAACCACCTGCCTGAATAATCTGATAACCTGCATCCGTTGCGAGCGGATTTGCAGCGGCAACAGCAAACTCATTCGTAGCCCACCCCGGCTTTTCAGTATAGCCGGTACTCATTTCGGGCTGTTCAGGAATGGAGTATGAAACTCGACTCTCTTCTGCGGATTCACAGCCAATAAGCAGAGCAAAAGAGAAGATTAAAGAGAAGAAAAGGATAGAGAGAGAACGTATCGGATATTGCATGAAATGGTAGTCTTTGGTGTTCAATTGGGTTTTCGTTTTCTAACACCTCAAATATGACATTTCAAAACTCTATATACAAACCGCAATCCGGTATGGCAGATAATTTTATAGGATTTTACGGATTGGAAATGGAATGTTGAACAAAAAAAGGGAAAGCCGGTGAATTTAAAATCATTCGTGGCACGGCTATTGAGACGTGCCACGAACTGTAAATCATTATGGCCAGACAGACCATGGAATTCTGGAGAGCATGAGAATCAAGCCGAGACCGTAAAAGATGATAATGGTACGGAATCTGCGGGCATCATCTCCCGGTTTTTTCGCTTTAATGTATCCAATCGATATTAGAATAATTCCAATTAGCATGGTGAGCGGATGCTCAAGCACATAAAGACGCGAAAGAGATTCAGACATCGCTTCACTCGAAAAATTTGATAAACCTACCGGTGATACAAAATAGAGAATCAGCCCGATCAGAAGCTGAAGGTGGGTTGCAATGAATCCAATCAGGGCTACTTTTCTCACCTTATCGGTGAACGATTTTTTACCCACAAATTGAATAATCACATAGATAATCGAGAAGACCAGGGCCGCCAATAGCAGATAGGCCAGAAAGGAGTGTAAATGTTTTAATCCAGTATACATTTCAGATAGAATTGAGTTTGAGCTTCAGTATTTTTGTAATGGCCAAGCCAATCTATGTTCCCGGTTAAAAAATGCTTATAAGATGAATAGTAAACCGGAACGCAAAGATAGATGAATATCCTGCTTCCAAAACCGATTTACAAACTAAAAATCCAATTCAGTTTATACAATCCGATTCGGATCGCTGTAATCGGGAATATCTCCTCTGTATCTGAAGATTCGCTTAATCCATTTCACCAATGTTTCAGACTGGTTTCTGATGTACCATTGATCGGCTGCCCTTCTTGCCCCCAGCCCATAGCTTGGATAGGGATGAATTGTATCGGCGAAATCCCTGAGGGAGACACCGTTTTTCATGGCCAAAGCATACTGAGAAATCATTTCACCGGCATGTGCCCCAACGACAGACGCACCCAAAATTTTACCGCTCCACTTCTTAGCGTAAATTTTTATCAAACCGGTTGTATTGCCGTCTGTGATAGCCCGGTCTATTTTACTGAATGGAAAACGATACGTCTCAAACTTCAATCCTTTTTGCATCAGATCAGATTCAGTAGCCCCAACATGACCCAGCTCCGGATCGGTAAAAGTCACCCACGGAAGATGTTTTTCATCAATACTCATCGGTACTTTGAGTAAAGCCTTTGTCACAGCCGTTTTTGCTGTGTGTTCACTCATATGCGAAAAATGAAATTGCCCCGTCACATCCCCTGCAGCATAGATATGGGATTGATTGGTCCTTCCGGATTTATTCACTTCAATCCCTTTCTTTGAATAGCTGACACCGGCCGCCTCCAGATTTAATCCTTCAACATTCGGTTTTCTACCCGTAGCCATCAGCAGAGATTCACTCTCAATCAAATGAGAGTCCCCATTTTTTTGATACGAAATCCGAATATTCTCTCCGGCTGATTCTACTTTTTCAATGCCGGCATGTAATTCAAACTTTACACCCTCTGATTCCAAAGATTTTTTCAGTATTGCAGTCAGTTCGGGATCGTCATTAGTTAATATGCTATCGGCCATATCCAATACAGTAACGTCCAGCCCCAATCGGGCAAAACTTTGAGCCATTTCACACCCAATCGGCCCCGCACCGATGATGCCTATCGATTTTGGAATATTATCTATCTCAAAAAGTGATTCATTGGTCAAATAGTTAACACTGCTTAAACCGGGAATTGGCGGTACAAACGGGGCGGAACCGGTGCATATAAAAAAGTATTTTGATGTTACACTTCGCACCGAACCGTCAGGCAGTTCAACCTTTACCGTGTGGTCATCGATAAAAGATGCCTTCCCTGTAACCACCTCAATCCCCATATTCTCAAAAATTTCGGGACGATCGGCATCTTCATACACCTCATTGCGAACATCACTCACGTGTTTCATCACTTTTGAGATATCAATATCACTGATGGAAAAATCTATACCGTATCTCTTACTTTCCCGAACGTTATGAACAATTGAAGCAGCTTTTATTAACGTTTTGCTTGGTATACATCCATTCCACGTACAATCGCCACCCAGTCTATCTTTTTCAATCATTAAAGTTTTTGCACCAAAATTAGCCGCAATTCCCGATGCAGTAAGGCCCGCTGCCCCACCACCAATTACAATGGCATCATATTCATATCTCATCTATTTCCGTTTTAATTCTGTTTTTCACTTTTCTATAGGTAGACCACCCTCCGTAAGCCAACATACCCACTACAACTCCATAAACCCAAAGTGGTACATTTTCTCCGGCAATGATCAGGTAGAGATAAGCGGATACAAAAAAGAATGAAGCACTGAGAACAGGCAGCACAATAGAGTATTGAAGCCTGTAGTTTCGAACAAGCCACGCTATGGAAAGCGTAAAAAATGGAATTGCTCCTACATAAATAGCCCCAAAAATAAATGGATTAACACCATAAGCATCTCCCAGACTCATAAACCAAACCTGAAAGTCGTCTACCCATTCCATAATCATTCTTTTAGTTAATTAACTGTTATACATATATTTAGAAACGTCAATAAAGGATCACCTTGTCTTTTTTGATAAATCCCAATAATACGAGTACTCAAACGTTTACATGTTGAAACAAATATTCAAACATTTCGTTTGATCAGTCCACAATTTTGAGTGTATATTCGAATACACACTAAATCACTATCTCGATTGGATAAAAAACGTATTTACATATCGATCTGTTTTAGCCTTGTGCTACTTGTAGGCACGGCTCTATCTTCGATTCATATTCACATTGATGATACTGCCGGTTCCGAAACCGTTCATCAGATAGT
>CAZHUP010000194.1:0-5035 GCA_964535495.1 uncultured Rhodohalobacter sp. | reverse complement strand
AACCTGAAAGCGTACGAAGCGGAGCGAAGTTCCTGTCAGCGTTGAGCGTTTTGCTCGTGAAATTGTATAACTGTAAAACTGGAGAAACCTGTCAGTCCCGAGGCTTCGGGAACGGGCGGGACCTTACAGCGTTGCGATATCCTCGCTACTTAGAATTGCGAAATTGTGGAACTGTCGAATTGAATTTATAACTTGACAAATAATCTAAATTCGAAAACCTTCGATTCAACGATTCAACGATTCAACGATTCAACGATTCAAAAAGGAATTAAATCAACCCGGAAGATGAAAAAAAAGCTGGCAATTATCGGGGCAAATTATCTTCAGAAAGCACTCGTACAAAAGGCTGCTTCAATGGGGATAGAGACTCATGTCTTCGCATGGGAGCAGGGAGCCGTTGCGGCTCCGTATGCCGACTATTTTTACCCGCTTTCCGTCTTAGACCGGGAGTCAATTCTTCAAAAATGCAAGAATGTTGGAATAGACGGGATAACATCTGTTGGGTCAGATACGGTTATGCCAACCGTCAACTATGTAGCTCAAAAACTTGGATTGGTTGGGAATAGCCTGGAAAGCACACTGCTATCAACCAATAAATTTGAGATGAGAAAGAAGTTAAGTGAGAATGGTGTACGATGCCCAAAATTTAAGTTCTTTCAAGAGGCTAATTATGTAGATGACGGTACAATGAGTTTTCCATTGATTGTCAAACCGGTTGACAGAGGCGGGTCTATTGGTGTAACTAAAGTGGAAAGCGAAGCAGAGGTGAATTTGGCACTATCGAATGCCATTTCTAAATCGTTTACAGGTGGTGCAGTCGTGGAAGAATTTATCTATGGCAGAGAATTTTCAGTGGAAATGATTTCAAAGAACGGTTCCCACCACTTTATCATCGTTACTGAAAAAGTTACAACCGGCGCTCCGCATTTTGTTGAGATAGCACACCATCAGCCGGCTCAAATAACTCCGGATGAGGAGAAAAAGATCATTGATGTAGTTAAAAAAAGCGTGGATTCTTTGGGATTGGAGAATGGTGCCACACATTCCGAAGTGATTTTGTCAAAAAACGGAGATGTCTGGGTTGTGGAAATAGCAGGCCGCATGGGAGGGGATTTTATTGGATCACACATGGTTGTGCTCTCCACCGGGTTTGATTACCTGAAAGGTGTTTTAGACATTAGCCTGGGTCAGTTTGATGAACGTATCTCACCTAAAAAAGCAGAGAGATATGCCGGGGTATATTATGTGATACCACCGCCGGGGGAGATTCTAAGGATTGAAGACAGAAGCGCCCATTTTAGTGAAATTAAACATGTGGAAATTTTAAAGAGTCCGGGTGATATTATTAGCAATGAGCCGGATGGGCCCGGTAACCGGTCGGCCATTATGGTATATGCCAGTAACAAAAAAGAGCATTTAAAGCCGGAAGAGATAGTTGATTTTACCATGTCAGAAATAACCTGCATAGCTTGATGGGAAAGAAAAATATCTATGTAACAGAGCCTTTTCTCCCGCCACTGGATGAGTATGTAGATCAACTGAAGAGCATTTGGCAGAGTAGCAGGTTGACAAATGACGGGCCGCTGGTTCAAGAGTTAGAAAATAAATTGAGCCGGCGCTTTGGTGTTGAGCACGTTGTCTTTTTGAACAGCGGTACAACCGCATTGCAAATAGCCATCAATATGTTGGGCTTAGAGGGTGAGATTATCACAACTCCATTTTCATATGTAGCTACAACCAGCAGTATTGTTTGGGAGAATTGCAGACCTGTTTTTGTTGATATCGATCCGGATACCCTTAACATCGATGTAGATAAGATTGAAGAGAAAATCACGCCATTAACCACAGGAATTATTGCCACTCATGTTTTTGGAAATCCCTGTGAAATTGAAAAGCTTGAGAAACTGGCGACCAGACACAACTTGAAGGTAATTTTTGATGCCGCCCACTGTTTTGGAACAACCTACAAAGGGAAGTCTGTTTTTGAACGGGGAGATTTAAGTATTACAAGTTTTCATGCCACGAAAGTTTTTCAGACAGTAGAAGGAGGAGCGATATTTACGAATGACGCTGAAAAAGCCGATAGAATTAAGTATATGAGAAACTTTGGCCATGATGGATTTGGCCGTTTTAACGGTGTGGGAATTAACGGTAAGAATACAGAAATCCATGCGGCGATGGGACTGTGTAATTTGAAATATGTGGATGAGGTGATGGAGGTTCGGCGCAAGCAGTGCCGCTATTACAGTCAAAAACTGAATGAGATTCCTGAAATTGGCTACCAAAAAATCACAAATGATTCCTGTGTGATTCCGGCCTACTATCCCGTGATTTTTGAAAATGAGCAGCAGTTGCTGAATGTGCAGGGTGAGCTTGAGGATGCCGGAGTATCACCCCGCCGTTATTTCTATCCAAGTTTAAACCAACTGGATTATGTGGAGAACGATTCAATGCCAATTGCAGAAGATATCTCGGCACGAATCTTATGTTTACCTCTTTTCCATAATCTAAAGAGAAGCGAACAGGATATGATTCTGGATATCATTCATAAAAATATTTGAATTCGATATGAGCCGAATCGCGGTCATGCAGCCATACTTTTTACCGTACCTTGGCTACTTTCAACTGGTAAATGCTGTAGATCAGTTTGTGATATATGATGATGTTCAATACACAAAACAGTCCTGGTTCAATAGAAACAGATTTTTGTTGAACGGAAAGCCAAGATATTTTACGGTACCTGTTAAGAGTGACTCGGATTATCTCAACGTAAGTGAACGAGAGGTTTCGGAGCGATTCGAGGATGAAAGAGAGGTGATTCTGGCGCAATTTAAACAGGCATACGGTAAAGCGCCCTATTTCAGCAAGGTTGTCCCTGTTATAAATGATATTTTGAATAACGAAAACCGGAATTTATATCAGTTTATTAGGTATTCATTTGATCGGGTATGCGAATATTTAGAGATTGATACTCCGGTTGTTGAATCTTCGCAACTGAATAGATCAGAAGGATTGAGTGGAAAAGAGAGGTTGATTAAAATCTGCAATAAATTAAATTGCAGTGAATATATTAACCTTCCGGGAGGGAAGAGCTTATATGATAAAGATGAATTTTCCGGGCGTGGAATCAGGCTGCTGTTTTTAGAACCGAACCTGGCTGAGTATCAACAGTTTTCAAATGAATTTGTGTCGCGGTTATCAATAGCTGATGTGATGATGTTTAATTCAGTTGATGATATACAGGAGATGCTTAATCAATATGATTTGGTGTAAGGTAGTTTAAAGTCTGATTTCGATAATAGATCGTTATCTAAGTATTACAGAAATCCCCTCATTTTCCAAGAGCCGGTCACGAAGTTTTTATCGGGTAGGAGTAAGGGGTGGTTGATAACAATGAATGAGGGGAGTATTTTTTCAATACTTTAAATCGAACTAAGATTTAGAGGAACTGTATTACCGGATATTTCAATGTCTACAGGTCAGATCAAATTAACGATGGATAGAAAAAAGCCGATAGCGGTTAGATCACAAAACTGGCCTGAAGAGACCAAACCGGTGGTAAGTATTGCGTGTCTCGCCTATAATCATGAGAAATTTATCAGAGAGGCGATTGAGAGCTTTTTAAATCAGAAGACTACATTTAAGGTCGAGATACTGATTCACGATGACGCGTCTGATGACCGGACAGCTGAGATCATAAGAGAGTATGCAGCAGAGTGGCCGGATCTGTTTTCTGTGATCTTGCAGACCGAAAATCAATACTCCAAAGGGAAAAAGCCGGGGGAGTTGAACCTGCGGCGAGCGAAGGGTAAATATATTGCAATATGTGAGGGGGACGATTACTGGACTGATCCCCTGAAGCTTCAGAAGCAGGTTAAATTTTTAGAATCACATCCGGACTATTCAGTTTGCGTTGGGGGATACACAAGCTATATAGAGCCGGAAAAAAGAATAGGCAGTACGCATATATCTTCAATAGATAGTGGTTCTGCAGAGGGGTTTACATTTACTTTGGAAGAGATGAAGCAGACCTGGCTCACAAAATTACTGACGGCTCTTATTCGCCGGGATGTTTTGGAGAGCTTTGATCCCACCGTGTACAGGCACTACAGGGATATTCATCTTTTCTATCACTTAATCAATCACCACAAAGCATACTACTTTAAGGAGAACTTTGGAGTACACAGAGTTCATCCGGGAGGTGTTAACAGTATGAAGCAAGGGGAGGTTAATCACCGGGCCGCATACAACTGCTACAGAGAACTTTATGAACAGAACAGAGATGAATTTACCAGGTATATGTGCTTAAAAAGCACACTTGGGTTTTTTAACTATAATCTGTTTCACAGGTATGAGGGGAATAGGGTGAAACATAATCTTCGTCTGTACGGAGAGGCCGTCATGTTGGTGAGAAATTTATTTGAAGCCAAATGGCTGTTTACAGCCTTTATAAAAGCGAGCTTCAAAGAAAAGATAAAGGAGATAATGAGTTAATCTCCCCTAATAAGGGGCTCCGAGCGTAGCGATTCCCGCGAAGCGAAAAACAGAGGGGTGTTGAAAATTGGAAGGAGGAGCCGTGACAAGAAGGTTTATGATTATATGATAATCTGGAAAAGAAACCGCAAAGGGCGCTAAGTACGCGAAAGTTATTTATATATCTTCTTAGCGTACTCAGCGATCACTGCGGTTAAAAAATTAAGGACTGACTAATGAAAAAGTGGATTTTGATAGCAGGGTTGATATTTGTGGTACACAATACAGCGAAGGCGCAAGCGAAAGAGGTGCTTCAGTTTGCGACTTTAACACCAACGCTGCTGGTTGCAACAAGCGATATTGAAAACTATAAAAAAATGCACTACACGCTAAGTACGGTAGCCTACATGAGCAGCTATATGATTACTGATTCTATGTGGAAATCGGCTCTGATTACCCTCTCTTTGGGTATAGCAAAAGAACTACTATATGATGAGCTTCTTGGAAGAGGCACTCCTCTTTGGGAGGATATGAAGTGGAATACGCTGGGAGTTGCGCAGGG
>CAZHUP010000193.1:0-5084 GCA_964535495.1 uncultured Rhodohalobacter sp. | reverse complement strand
CCGCCATCATTTGTAACCAGCAGGCCGGGATCTCTTAGCTGAGAGTTTGTCATTGCCACGTAACCCGTTTGATCATCCAAAAATTTGATATCTCTTACATTGATGTCTTCCGGCACATTCTGCGATACCCAGCTCTCTCCTCCATCTGTTGTTTTATAGAGATCGCTGCCGCCAATCCATCCGGTATTTTCATCAAGGAAATAGACAGTATTAAAAAATTGAACGTCCCCTGATTCATTAACCTGCCTCTCAATCCAGTTTTCACCACCATCTTCTGTATATAAAACACTATTTGAAGGACCTACAGCCCATCCTAATCTCTCATTCACAAAGAAGATTTCATTCACCGGCTGATCTTCTGAACGGTATTGATTGACCCAGGTTTCTCCGCCATCCGTTGTTTTGAAGATTGTGTACTCATTTTCAAATACACCATCTCCAAACAGATTACCGGCCAACCAGCCCGTTGATTCATTGATAAATTGAATGGATGTAATATCACTGAACTCGCTAATTTGATCAAAAGCTACGGCGGTCCAATCACTTTCCGGAGACAGGAACTCAATTTCCGGCTGATCGCTAAGTTCAACACCACTTACACGTACTGTTAACCGCACCGTCTCAGCCACGCTGTTTTGTAGATATAGTCGGTAGTTTCCATCCGTGAACTGTTCCTCAACTGAACCTGCTAAAACAGCATTTCCGGAATTGAACTGAAAATCATCCGTTGTCAGCCCTGTAATTGGATCTCCATCTCCGTTTACAATTACCAGATCTACCTGGGATTGATCTGAACCATCAGCCCAGTGAGGAGTTGTAGCGGATACTTCAGATAACACGGAATCCGGCATTAAGTCCTCAGCTGTTATCTCTCTGAAAGAGTGCAAACCTGTGTTATCACTTCCTATATAAACATGCCCATTGATGACCGTTGGTGAGGAGTGCACATTACCGATTCCGTCATATCTGAATAGCTCTGAACCGTCGGTAATATCAACGGCCACTAGCATTCTGGCTGAGCCGTTATTACCGGTTGTACCAATGTAAAGATATCCATTGGCTACAGTTGGCGATACAGTACTAAATGAGATAGAACCAAAATCAGGCTCAATATTCGTTGACCATATCTCCTGCCCGGTTTCATAATTGAGGGCAAAAAGTTCAGCTTCACCCGATCCAACATAGAGTACATCATCAACAACTGCCGGAGATGTGGCTCTATTTCCTGCAACAGTCCTGCTCCACCTCACCTCACCTGTATGCTTGTCAAATGCATAGAATTCAACATCACCGAATGCAGCCGTACTTGCATAGACAAAATCACCATATACAACAGGTGTGCTCACAAAAGAGGCGGCTCCTTCATAAGACCAGATCACCCTTTCTTCCACCGACAAATCATCGGAGGAGATATCCAGTGCATACAGGGAGTTGTCGTTACTCCCAACGTATAGTACTTCTTCCGAAACAGCCGGCGAAGAAAATATACTCGCTCCGGTTGGGAAGCTAAACAGACTGTTTCCACTGTCAATGTCAACGGCATAAACTTGGCCATTTTCTTCATCAAAAATACCGAAATAGGCAATACCATTGACAACTGTCGGTGAGGAACGAATAGCTCCCTGAGTTGTAAACCTCCATAACTCATCTCCGCTATCTATATCGATCCCAAACAGAATTCCATCATCATTACCGATAATCAATTTGTTATCTACAAGCGCAGGTGATGAACGAACACTGTTTTGAGTTTCAAATTCCCATACTACTTCTCCCGTACTTTCAGAAATGGCATATACGCTGTTATCATTACTTCCAAAGTAGACAACTCCATCAGCCACTACCGGAGATGAACGCATCCAGGCGCTAATGTCCACCAACCAGTTCTCGCGAACTTGTTCTGCTTGCGGACCGGAAAGAAATTGTGCAGCCGAGTTGTTGTCAGACCCAAAATTGTATTGTGTCCACCCCGGTTGAACGGTTACATTCTCTGCAGGTAAATCCGCTATGGTAACCTCATAGTCTCCGGGCTCATTGATTTGATAGTTGAATATCAGAACCTCCTGTGAATTTTCGTCTAATACACCGGACTTTCTACTCACTACTTCACCGTTAACATAAAGTGGAGTACTGTATTCTCCTGTACTATCTCCAATATTTTCAATAACTGCTCTCACCGTTATTGTGTTACCTGAGATGATTTCAGCGGACAATACATTTAAATTGCTATAAGTAAATACAGCATCAGATGGTGTTGAGTCGTCTTCTTCCGTTGTAAAGCTGAATGAATCGGAAAAATCACCTTCGCCTAATTCATTCACTCCTCTAACTCTCCAGTAGTAAACGGTCTCAAATTCCAAATTTTCGACCTGGTATAGTGTGTCAGGTACACTTTCAATTACATCGACTGTTTCAAATCCCGGATCCGTGGTCAACTCAACCAGATAACTATCCGAAAATGTTGATGACAACCATCTGAGAGTGGTGTTAACGGGAACGTCGATTTGTTGATCAGAAGGTTCAACCAGTTCCGGTGCAGCTGCTATTCCGGGAACGGTTTCAAATGTCCAAGCCTCCGACCACGGCCCCGCGCCTTCTGTATTAACAGCCCGGGCTCTCCAATAGTAATCCGTTTTTAAATCAAGCTCTTGTTCAAGAAGATATGATGTAGCAGTGATCGAAAGCTGATTTACAACCAGTTGAGTGAGCTCTGCATCAGAGTATATTTCCAGCTCATACTCAACTGCATCAGGAACCTCTTCCCAATTAAATTCCGGTGTTGCAGATACACTTGTTTCAAGATTTTCAGGACTCAAAAGTGTGACCTGAGCAGGTAGTACTGAGTCAACAAAATTTACAGTGCCTGATCGTCGGGTTGCTGTTGGTGTATCCGGTCCGGGTTCATTGAACTGTACTCTTAACGGATTTACTACACCTGAAGTGCCAAAATCTACCGTATCCTGCACCCTGAAGTTGATATGTAACAGATCACCTTCTCCCTCCAAAGGAACAGTACCTGCAACGGCAATTTTCAATACCCCTTGCTCTTCAGAACTGGATAGACTCAGACCTTCAGAGATTGTACCGTTCTGCTCAATTGATTCGAAGTTTAACAGACTTTCATCAAAATCCAGATCGATTTCATATGCGATAACACCAAGCCCTGTAAGATCCGTCGTTGTAATCGGCAGAGAAAAAATCTCATAATCAAAAATGTTGACGTCAGGAACTTCAACTGTAACATCATTCACGGTCAATTGGACAGGATCGGACTCAAAACCATCACTGTCTGTTGCTGTAATATTTGTCGTACCTCTTGCTAATGCTTCGAGTTCACCCGTATTTTCATCAATCACTGCTACAGATTCATCATCAGACCGCCACACGTATGGTGCGGTTCCTCCTGAATCAACCGAGTATGTCTGCCCCTCACCAATTGTCAATTCATCTTCAGGCTGATTTACAACAATTTCTGGTGCCCCTTCAATTGTTACCGTACCTGAATAAGTATCTGCCTCGTAATCTTCATTAAAGAGAACATTTTGCGGAATAAATGATGCCGTACCGGTTGCGTCTCTGTTTACTCTGAATACAATATTGAAAAGTGCTCCTTCTCCTTCATATGGAACTGCATCTGCAAAAGCTACGCTCATTTCGCTGCCGTCTTCATATACTGTAGGCGCCTGTCTTCCCTCCAATATTGTACCCGTAGTGGAAATGGATAGGATTTCAAGTTTAGAGGATGTGAAACTGAGGTCAAACTGACCGGAAGTTATATTTAGCCCTGTCAAATCAGAAACCATCACCTGTACCGAATCGGTCAATGTCTGTGTTACCGTACGATCGGAAACACCCAATGTTAGTTCCTGAAGAGAAACAGGTTCAACCCTAAAAAAGTCCGTAGAGTCGGCCAGACCTGCTGCATCTTCAACAAATATTTTTACAGTTCCGGGAGTAATACCCTCCACGAGGCCTTCAGCAGTTACCGTCGCTATTTCGGTATCTGACGAACTCCAGGTAACCGGCTCTGTTACGTTACCCTCTACAGAAAACTGAAAAGTTTGTCCCTCTATAAGCGCACTTGAAGGTTTTTTGGGTGTTAGTTCAATTCCTCTCACAGAAACCGTACCCGATTCAGACTCGAGCTGAGGTTCTCCCTCGTTAAACCTTGCATCCGTTATGTTAATTACTGCTTCCTCAAACTTAACTGCGTTTTCACGAACCTGAACTGTCAGATTAAGAATTGTACCTGATCCAGTTACCGATTGCGTAGAAGCAAATGCAAAATTACCCGATGTTGAGTTAAACGAGCTGTTAATCCCATCAAGCAATGTTCCTGCTGTAGATATACTTTGAAAAGTGATCAGATCTGAGGATGTCGTAAATTTCCACTCGCCTGAAAAAATATTATCATCTTCAGTTATCTCACTTACAGAAATCGGAATTGTAATCTCTTCACCGGCATCTACTATTTCATCCGGTATAGAAATTGTGATTGTCTGGGAAAGTGCGTTTCCGTAGAAAATTCCACAAAATATCAGCAGAAACCCTAAAAACTTAGAATAATTCAGTTTTTTCATTGAAATGCCTATAGCAGGTTTCATTGATTATTTGATGAGTGTCATTCTTTTTACGTCGGTAAACTGCCTGCCGTCAGGCCCGGTCACTTCTATTCTGTAGAAATAGATTCCGCTTGATACATTTAGCGCATTCCATTCTAATTGATAGGTACCGGCTGTCTGAACCTGATTATTAACCAGCACTGCTACCTCCTGCCCGATCGAATTAAAGACCTTAACGGATACTTGGCCTTCTACCGGAATTTGATAGCTTATATTCGTAGATGGGTTGAACGGATTAGGGTAATTTTGATTCAGCGTAAAAGAGTCCGGTAATAAATTCTTTGTTTGTTCCGACAGATCCTGCTCAGCACTCTCTGTTACATCCATTTCATTGATGACCAAATTTGAAATTTGAATGTCTCTCAATTCAATTTGCTCATCACCGTTTTTATTAAACCGCAGATGAATCAAATCCCCGGCTTCAGTCATTGGCTCCAAACCTGCAAGTGCGAACTTAAGGTTACC
>CAZHUP010000192.1:0-5099 GCA_964535495.1 uncultured Rhodohalobacter sp. | reverse complement strand
ATCGATCTAAAGATTCAGATTCGCGGGTAGAAATTCCTGAACTTTTTGCCACGTTATATAAAGATTTTTTGAAAGTTGAGCTTGCGCCTGTAAACTGCTAATGCAACGAGCAGTGATGAATAATGTTGTAAATCACCCAAAACTCGAACTGTTTAAGATACAAACAAAATGCATTCTTTTGAAATTTGATTTCTTGCTTTGATAGGCAATATTTATAAAGCTTTATTTAAAAAAGTTGTTCCAGGAAGTTGGTTTTTAATTCCAAAAAAATCTAAAACTGTGGCCGATACATCTGAAAATGTATCCCTGATACCTAAATCCTGACCCGTTTTTTTTGAGCCGTTTACAGCTATTAATGGGACAAACTCTCTCGTATGGTCCGTACTGTCATCTGTTGGGTCATTTCCATGATCACCAATGAAGATGAGCAGATCGCCCTCCTCAAGTTTGCTGATCAGTGCCGGCACAGCCCTGTCAATCTCTTCTAAAGCTTTTGCAAATCCTTCCGGATCCTGACGATGACCATATTTTTGATCTGTATCTATCAAATTCACAAACACAAAACTATTGTCAATTCCGGCACTCATTAAACTTAGAGTCTGTGATAATCCTTCTGCGTTACTTTTTGTGCGTCTATACTGGTCAAAACCTTCTTCTGCAAAAAGATCGATAATTTTTCCTATCGAATAGGTCTTAATTCCTTTCTCTTGCAGCAGCGACATTAGATTTGGCTTAGGCGGTGTCATCGAATAGTCGTGTCGATCGTCCGAAAGCCTTTCGAAATTTCCGGGTTCTCCATGAAATGGTCTCGCAATAACACGCCCCACACCGTGTTCGCCTATCATGACTTCATTCCTGGCAACCTCACTCCATTTGTACAACTTTTCCAGAGGAACAACATCCACATGGCAGGCAATCTGAAAAACACTGTCAGCAGATGTGTAGACAATCGGCCTTCCCGACTCCATGTGCTCTTTGCCATATTCACGAATCACATCTGTCCCAGAGAAAGGGGAATTTGCAAGCACTCCATCCGTACCTGTTTTCTCACAAAACCTTTGTATCACCTCTTCAGGAAATCCTTTTGGGTACGTTGGAAATGGTTGATCAAGATGGATTCCGGCAATTTCCCAATGTCCGGTCGTGGAATCTTTTCCGGGCGATACCTCTCGCATTTTACCATAACTGCCGATTGATTGATCACATTTACTAACGGATTTTAGAGGTTCTATGTTACCCAGGCCAAGCTGTTCAAAGTTTGGGAGCTTTACTCCCGTCTGCTCCAGAACATTTCCCAAAGTATTTGTTCCTTCGTCGCCATATTGGGCGGCATCTTCCTGTGCCCCAATTCCCAACCCATCAATAACAACGACAAAAAATCTTGGCATCTACTCAGATTTATAAATTAAAAATTACTTGCTGACCGCGGTTTACTCCCTTTCAATGAATCGGAGAGCTCTCTTTTTGCTCTTCTGATCTGTTCGTGCAAATCACCACTGTTTGGCTCAACCTCTATCATTCCGTACGTCAACGACAGATTAATCTTCTGTCCGCCTAAAAGTTCTACCGGCTTTTCCAGTTTTGAGTTAACTGCCGAGATCCACTTTTCACAAACCTTATCATCATTACCGGTAATAATTGCCGCGTAAATGTAGTCTGAATTGAATCCAATTAAACCCGATGAACTATTTCTTCCCGGATTCAGAATATTCACTACTGTTCGTTGCACTCTTTTTAAATCTTCAAGCCTAAGCCTGGAACGTAATTCCTGCAAATTATTGATGGTCGCAAAACCAAACCAGGTTCTTTCTTCCGATATGCCAGCTTTCTTAATTTGGGTAGCAAGCGTTCGCTCCCACACCTCCGGAATAAAACTGCCATATTCGCTTGTAAGAATATCCTTATCTACATCCACTTTCCCCTGATTGATTTGAATAGACAACGATGCAACCCGCACCAGGTTTTCTATCTTGTGCTTTGTAGAATCTTTGAACGTCAGGGGATTCTTATCGTAAGCCAGCACCACCGCGTGGCGGCGATCCTGAATCATAATTGGAATTGCGTAAGTAGCACCATCCGTTTCTGTTTCTGAACTTGAAATACGCTTTGGATTTTGGTTAAAGTGGATTGAAAAAACATCTCTGCCTTTTTGAAGTGCATCATAAGCCACACTTTTTTCCTCCATCAGTAAACCAAGCTTAGGATGTTCGGGTGATTTGGATGAGCGAAGTATATTGCACCAGCTGTCCATTCCACGAGCAACGACAGAGACACCTCCGGAGCGCAGTAATTTTTGTATCTCAGCAACCATCACCTCAAGTATCTCAGCTTTATGCATTTTTGGGGTGATTTTCTCTAACGACTCATCATATTGAGCCCACTCCTTTTCGTTTTCGTAAAGGTCGGTAAGCTCCAGATATGTATTCAACAAGTTCAGAAGTGCATTTCTGTAAGCCGATAGCACATCTTCATAGTCAGTTAGGTTGATCTGAAATTCAGTTTCAACAACTGTCACTGCAACCGTTTCTCCATTATTGATAAATGGAATAAGCGTGAGAAATCTGACAGGAACATGATCATGATAGTGAGACAGATCCGTAACCGAAAAATCTTCATCTACTTTGAGCTGAATTACATTCTCTATGTTTTTGAAGCCATCTAAGTAGTACTCATCAAAAGCTATTCGATCCTTAAACATTACATTAGGCAGTATGGTGGAGCTTGTTTCAAGAACAAATTGTTCTCGGGTTCGATTAACCCAATACATGTACACCGTATCTGCTTCCGTCGATTTACGCAGTAGCTGCATAATATCTTCAATAGCATGTTTAAATTCGAAAAGTGCTTTTTCTTCTCGCTTATTATTCATCAATATCTGATTATTTAGAGACTTTCTGCCAACTCTTCTGCTTGATCAATCATAGACTCGAACAGATCAAGACCCCGGTTCCAAAATCCTGTGTCCCGAATATCGATATCCATCTTGCCGACAATATTGTGAGGCCAGTCAGAGCCGCCAGCTTCCAAAAGATCAATATACCGATCTGAAAATCCATTTTTTTGATTTTTATAAGCATCATAAAGTGCCAAAACGAGTAGCTCTCCAAACGCATACGCATACACATATCCAGGAGTATGCAAAAAGTGAGGAATATAGCACCACCATAATTTATACTCGTCCGTGATGGTTACTGCATCTCCGTAAAGATCTTTTTGTGTCTCAACCCAATGCTTGGAAAACTCGTCTGTGGTTAATTCCCCTTCTTGCCGCCTTACTGTATGTATCCGATCTTCAAACCTATTCATCGAAATCTGCCGGAATACAGTTGCTATAGTGTCATCAATTTTGCTAATCAACAGAGCCAACTTTTCCTTTGGATCGTCTATGTTCTCCATCAGCTTATTAAAAACCAACATCTCCCCAAAAACAGAAGCTGTTTCAGCCGTGGTTAACGGTGTCGAAGATTGTAGCTCTCCCTGCTTTCTTGATAGATACTGATGCACCCCGTGGCCCAGCTCGTGAGCCAAAGTTTGTACATCTCTAAGTTGCCCGTCAAAATTCATAAATACATATGGGTGAATATTCGTTACCGTACTTGCTGAATATGCTCCACCTCTTTTCCCGGGACGAATCGCAGCATCAATCCATTTTTTATCAAAAAATTCGGCTGCAATAGATTTCATACGCGGATGGAAATCGCCATATGCTTCAAGCACAATCGATTTAGCCTGATCCCATTTTATCGTCTCCCTATTTTTGGCAATAGGAGCATACCGGTCGTAATCGAACATTTCATCAACACCCAAAAGACTTTTCTTGAGCTTGTAGTACCGCTGAACCAACTCATAACGTCCGGTAACGGCAGTTATCAATGCTTCTACAGTTTCATTATCAGTTTGATTGGAAAGGTTTCTCGAAGAGATCCAGCTTTCATATCCGCGGAGTTTATCGTTGGTATGCTTATCGGCCAGCAGTGTATTAAAGATAAAAGTGAGTGAGCGAGAAAGTTCTTTAAAAGTAGTGGTTAAAGAGTCATGTGCTTTTTTCCTCAACTCCCGATCAGGACTATGAAGTTTACTCAAAACCTGTTGTTCTGTCATCTCTTCGCCATCCAGTTCAAACCGGGCAGCGCCAAGTGTTTCATCAAAATATCGATTCCATGCAGATCGGCCGGTTACAGATTTCGCACTCATCACCTGCTCGGCATCCTCTGACAAGGTGTGATCCTTATACATTCTTGAAACGCGCAGATAGTGCTTCCAAGGGAGAAGCTCTTTTGAGTTGATCAGCTCATCGGCACGATTATCATCAACCTTCATCCACTCCACATCAAAAAACACGAGCTTTTGGCTGAGCTCTGATCCAAGCTCATTTGCCTCCTGTAATAACTTGCCAAGTTTGGCATCTTCAGTATTGGTAGACCAGATCAAGTGTGAATAAGACCCTATTTGACCGGCACGCTGAATCAAAGTTTCGTACGCTCTCAGCGCTTCTGCAAACTCAGAGGACGACAGTGCCGCAATTCTACCGTGATATTTCTCTGCGAATTCGTCTGCTTCTTCAATTAGGTTCTTTTTATCCTGAAGTAGCTTTGGGTCGTCAGGTGAGCTGTAAAGATCCGAAAGATCCCATGATACATTCTCAGCCCCTGTTTCTGTTTTATTTTTACTGCTCATAATTCAAGCACGCCATTATATGATTAGAAATTGTTTTTGACTGAATATAACGAATGAAATGTGTATGATGAACCGGGAATTAAGACCAAATTAACAACTTAAAACTAACCGATATTCATCGTATTTTAATAGTTAAATGGTTAATTTAAGCACTTATTGAAAATTTTAAGCTCACTGTATCTTAATTCTGATTTTGCAGAGTACCAAGCATATGTACTAATTAGGCTCTGTGATCCGGTAAACGATGATTAATTACTATTTAAATAATCGTGAGCTAACAATCTGCCATACATATTTTTAAACTCAACAAAAGACACACTCGCTGTTTTGAAATCACTTGAATCTGTATTTGGACCCAATTCAGCTCTTGTAGAAGAGCTTTACGAACAATATCAGGCCGATCCAGACTCTGTTCCCAATCA
>CAZHUP010000191.1:0-5154 GCA_964535495.1 uncultured Rhodohalobacter sp. | reverse complement strand
CTTTCTATAAGATTATTTGGAGTAGCCATTTTTATGGAAGAAAAACTTAATGTTGATCAAGTAATATAGTCAACGAACAGGCGACTTGGAAATTTTTGAAAACTCGTTAGGGAAGCTTTTACGAAGTTTCTATAACATGAATTTTTACAGTTTAAGCTTACAGCTTAAACTAGTCACATAATAGGTTAATGCATTAATTTCAGCAAATAGAGAATTAAAGCTCAATAGATAAGATTCTCGCCAGTTAAATAGAAGGGTTAAATAATGGGGGAATAATCTTTTTTATCTCATACATATAAAACGTGTTTGAAATAAATGAATATCTATTACTGAAGAGTGATATAACCGGAAGTCTTAAATTTCAGAGAGATATCAACTTAAAGCTTGATCTGCAGACTAACGGAAGGATAAAAACCGGGTAATAACCTCTCTCTTACTTCAAACAGTGTGGTTTCATTATCGCCGGGAATTGGCAACAGGTATTTTTCAATACTGTTTCTGCGGTTCAGAAGGTTAATGAGTTCAAGGCGAAACTCCAGATCAGCAGATTTCAGTTTCGGCTGATAGATTACTGTAAGATCTATTTGTTGAAATGGCGGAAGTTCATCATTGTCGGGACTGTTTAAATTCAATCCGGTTAACTGATCTCCGCCAATTGGTTGAATAAAGTTATAATAGGATTGCCGATACGCCCATGCTCTGCCCCAAACTCCCTGCCAAACTGTTAATGCACTCACTGAAGGAGATATACGATATAGCAGTCTGAATTGGGCACGATGCGGTTCATTCCAGGGAGACATCATTTTTTTGCCAAATTGGTCACTAAAATCAATTTGATTGTACGTGTAATCGTATCCCGCTGATGCCCTTAAATTCCAATCTTTGAATGTTTGTATGAATCGAACTCCTGCACCAAAAATTTCTGATTTTGTAGTTCCGGCAAAAGCACGGATGTCAGATCGATCAAACTCTGTACCACTAATTAAATTGCGATAGGATGTAATATTGGTAACCGGCTGCCATTTGTAATAGCTGTCTATGCTGATTGAGGATTCTGACACAGGTTCGATGAGCAGTGAGCCTGTAATCTGGTACGATTTAGGTATGGCGGATTCATCCGCATGTGACCACATAGTTACATCAGGTACAACAGTGGTCGCACCGGTATTTGTGATTCTGAATTCGTTAATGAACTGTCTGTAAAGTCCACCGGCTAACCGCACTGACCAGTATCCTATTGAAGCATCAGGTTTATCGTATTGAATTGAGAAACGTGGCTCCGGAAATACAGAATTAGCGGATGAGATAAAGGTGAGTCTTGTGCCGTAGGTCAATCTCCAGTTATAGTTTAACTGATGGTTTGCATGTACATATCCACCGGTAAATGTTGATGTCTGTGATGAATTGGTTGATAAAAAAGCAGCATCAGAAATATCAACTTCCGAGAATACTCTCTCAACCTGAAGGCCTGTGTAGAGTGTGTAGTTCGGATTGAGATATGTTACAGCATCTGCCTTCGTAATAAAATGTTGTATTTGGTTGCCATCTATATCAATCGGAATACGAAAAGATGAATCTTCCATTCCCGTAGAAGAGCTTAAAGTCCGATAAAGGTTATCGGATAAAAACGGATTCATTGACATAAACCCAAAGATATTTTGATGCTTAAAGGTGTTTGCTGAATAAGCCGACTGCAGGTCTAAATCCCATCTTGGTGAAATCGACATGTTCCAGCTTACCTGGGCTGCAATATTTGACCATTCATGAGTGTCACTGGAAAAAAGAAATCGTTCATTCTCATCTTCGTTGGGATTTAACTGTGTGAGTCGGGTTTGAATTGAGTTTTCAGCAATGTAGAGGGAAGCGTTAAGCTCACTATAGTTATCTATCCGGTATCTTAAGGCTGAATGGATATCATAAAATTTAATATCAGAACCGTGAGAAAAAGGATTGTAATCAAGAGGATTCCACTCATCATCCAGATATTGGTCTGCAATAAGTGGGTCAATTACGTCCCAGCTTTTCAGGAGCTGACTCATTCTTGGGTTTTCTATCACATCCCAATAGCTCGACCTTAGGGCAACCATAGCCTGAATCGACTTATCACCACCAATCGGTATTGAGCCGTCTCCCCTAAGATTGATACTTAATGGATCAAGTCGGCCTATAAAATTTTGGTTTTCGGTGTAGGGCAGGTCATTTGTCAGCTGAATCAAACCTGCAAGCTGGCTACCATCTCGTACGTCATAGCCTGCTTTATTTATGGTGACATTTCCAACGGCTAACGGACTGAAAGAGCTAAAAAGCTGCCCAAAACTGTATGGGTTATAAATTGGAATACCATCATACGTAATTCGATGCTCCCCCTGATGACTGCCCTGCAGATGTATATCCTTCAGAGGTAATCCATGCTGAATACCTGAAACCAGGCTGAGGTTTCTTATGGGACTGTGGGTTGCACCTGGCGTTGAGAAATCTGAGTCATTTTCCAGACTGTGCCGGCTTTGGTTTGATGGTAATAACGGCCGGTGAGCTTTAACGACCAGTGGCGAAATGGATAACCGATCAGGATTAAGTTCGATATTTTGATGGGCCTGCCTGTCAGGTTCTATCTCAATGGTTCTGTATTCAGATGCATACCCTATGTAGCTTATGATAATTTGATGCTTACCGGTAATGACATTTGGGATTTTGAAATTCCCCATGCGGTTTGACATTGTTCCGCCTCCGGCATCAGCTATCAGGATTGTTGCCCCGGGTAATGGGTCGCCTGTAACTGCGTCTACAATTTTCCCTGATATCTCACCGTAAGCGGGCAGATCGCGGCTGGAAGAGATAACTACAATAGTGCCAGATGAGAGCGTGATATAATCAAGGCCGTATTCAGAGAGAAGCTGACTTAGTAGATCGGGTATTGAATGCTGCCTTATTCGTTGATAGACATAAATTCCGTTTACAAACTGAGGGTCGTACACAAGATCAATATTTGTATCGAGGGCAATATAGTCAAGCACTTCAACGAGAGATTCACCCCGGAACTCATATTCATAAAGCCTCTCGCCACTCTCCTGAGCAGATACAGACAACGCTAAAACCAAAATTAGCAGAATGCCGGAAACGATATGACGTTGAATGGCGGCCATCACTACGTTCTATTTATAGATTCTGTATCCGTTAGAAGTGGGGGCATATCTAAATCCTTTCACAGTACTAATGTCATCAAGAACTGAGGTAATGCTGCCGGGATCGGAATAGTACGCCGTTAACAGTTCTTTTTCAGCACCGGGAATCTGCAGTACAATTTCGGTATTAAATCTTCTTTCCAGCTCATCTAAAATGATAGCAAGCGGTTGGTTCTGAAAAACGAGACGATTAGTTCTCCATCCGGCAATGTCATTTTGAGAAATCCTAACAGGATCGGCAGGTGTCTGCATCTCAAGATTCCAATGGCTTTGAGTTCCGGCTAAAAGCTCAATTCTGTTATCAGATGATTTACCGGGATAAAACTCCACAGCACCTTCACTCACACTAACTTTTGTTTCAGACAGTGGATCGCTCTTCCATGATCGGATATTGAATTGAGTACCAATCACCTCTGTAACCGTACCATTTGCCTCCACAGTGAATGGCGTGTCAGATCTGTTCACCGAAAAAAATACCTCTCCGTTTACAGTCATGTTTCGATGCGTCCAGCCAAACAGGCGAGTGTAGTTAATGGATGTGCCGCTGTTCAACTCTGCAGTTGATCCGTCGGGCAGATCAATGATGGCAATTTCTCCGTATGGGACTGAAATTGTTTTTGGGACAAAAATAAAATAGAGGCTGAATACAATCAGAGCCATTGCAGCAACAAGATAGCGTGTATTTAACCATGTTTTTTTAGATAATATAAAGCCTTGTTTTTCAGAATGCCGGTCTGGTAATCGTTTATGAACCTTTGCCAGAGCGACTTCAATATCACTCTCATCTATTGGCAGTTGCTGTTCGGCCTTTTTAGACTCTTGCCAGATTTCATTTAAATCTTCATTTATAAATGGAGGGGTGTTACTATTCATAGGAACCCTCATTATTGGATTTTTTAAAATCATCATATCGTTCTCGTAAAGATTGAAGTGCCGATACAATATGATTGTTTACAGTTTTTGGAGAAACTCCCATTACATCTGCGATCTCATCATGATTGAGTCCGTCAAACCGGCTTAACTCAAAAGCTTCACGCTGCCTTTCGGGTAACTCTGCAATCCATAATTGAAACTTCGCTTTCATAATGTCATGTTGTGATAGATCCGGGTTTGGATAATCACTATCCGCCTCTGTCTCAATTGCTGACTGCTGATCAAATGACTCCATCTTATGAATTGGCTTCTTGACAAAGTTGATAGATCGGTTTTTCACTATTTTAAATAAGTAAGCTTGCAGTGACTGCTCCGGATCCAACTCATCTTTTTTACGCCATAGAGCTACAAAAGTATCCTGAACAACGTCGCATGCATCCTCTTTCTGCTTAGTGTATCTCATTGCAAATCTCACCAATTTCGGATACAGGTATCTGAACAAATCATTAAACGCGTTCTGATTTGCGTCACGGATCTGTTCAGACCAAATTCGAAATTGTTCGTCTTCTTTATTATTCATGAGCCGGTTCTTCTATAGATACACCTCAAAGATGAAGTGTACCTATCCGCACTGCAAATTTATTTTTTAGATATCATGTGTTCGAATCTTGTTTCATTTCAAATTGCACCCCTACTCTCCTTACTGTTTTGAAGGGATACACTTGTACACTATATGATTCAATTATGGTTTTTGCGCTATCTGCTAATTCGACAACGTTAGGCTATTTAATTTTATACTTCTCAATGAAGATAGTCGCAGTTTCTTCACAACTTTCAAAAGCAATTCCTATAATTGCAAACTCTTCATCTGAAAATTCTTCACAGACTTCTCACAAATCGGGTAGTGCAGTATAGCAGGGCTGGCACTACGAGCCTCAAAAGTTGAGAAGTACTTATTTCCCTCTAAAGTCAGAAAGTAATATCTCATCACCTGATTCGTGCAAGATTTTGATGAAAGAGAGGTGTTTTTTTCCGGTTTTCAGAATTACAGTCAAATTGAAAGGGTAGTTAATTTTCCTACAGAAAAGATTCAACTAGG
>CAZHUP010000190.1:0-5172 GCA_964535495.1 uncultured Rhodohalobacter sp. | reverse complement strand
ATCCCCCTTTAATAAGGGGGACTTTTGCGTTGATGCTTTTAACAATCGAACTCAGGGTACAAACCCATTCGTAGGTTCAACACACTACGCGGAATTTATCCCCGCAATAAGAGAAGAGCGTTTGAAAAGCTTGATGCAGAAAAGTCAACGTTGTGATTGCGCACGCCTCTGTTTCTCTATCATTTCAGTACATGTTTAATCATATCTGTATATCCAGTCATTCTGTTTCCAGTCATGGAATGTAACTTGAGTTAAATCCCTGTCTGGATCCAATAATCTCTGTTCCTCTCCTCCATTCAATGAACAGCGTATATCGGCATAAACAGGTTGATTATCGTAAATTTCACTCAAAAACGAGGCGTATTGAATAACCAGCTGAGGTCTGGCTGAGACTTTGCTTCGCTGCCAGCTTTCAAGAAATGGCATGCCATTAACCGCCCGTCTTTCACCGCTCTCCCGATCCAGCAAATAAAACTGTTCCACACAGCTTTTCGATCTAAGTTTCATGTGCCAGGCAAATCTGTGCCCCTCTTCTGTCCAGCTTGGGTTGCCTGGGATTGCTAAATGACGCAGCGGAACCGTAATCTGGATAAACATCCATAGTGCTAGTCCGGCTGCGACCCAGCCCGATTTCCGAAAACCGGGTTCGTCGAGGGTTAGGTGTGTCTCTTCAGCAGGATTAACCAAAAAATCCCATACAAGTATTACCAACATAACCGCAGATATAGAGAATGGAACAAGCGCAATACTCTCATGAAACCAACTGCCTGTCAAGCCACCTAATAGAGCAACTGTGATCCACATCTGTTTCTGTGTTGGAGAAAGCGTAGTCAGATACCGATAGAGATCTTTTGGCCAGGTAGTCGGTAAATAGATAGTCAGCGCTCCAATCATAAACCACGGAAAAATTCCTATCGTGAATATTTTGTCGTTCATAAAATGGAACAGAATCAAACCGGCAAAAATCCAGGGACGGGTTTTTCGAATCATCAATAGCGGGAGAGCAACCAGGTCGAGGATCAGGCCGGAGTAGCTCATGAAAAGAGCCGTTTCGTAGTGTTCAAACAGTGAACCGATCAAAGGGAAATCCGATCGCCTTGGGAGCCACATATCCATTGGTGAGCCGGACAGCCAATCGCGGTTGATCTTTGCGATTCCCCCAAACAGGTAAACAATTCCAATTTGAAACTGCAGAACCCAAACCGACCACTTTGGAACCCTGTTGTATTTAATTTTAGAGAAAAGCTTTGAATCTACTGAATACTTGCGGTGAGCCGGCAGAAAAATCATCAGGAAGCTGATCAACATCACAAGATAGAAGTGATTCAGATATCGGGCTTGCTCCAATAAAAAAGTATAGGTAAATATCACAAACAGAAGTGCAGCGCTGAACCTGTACAAAAAACCGATCGTAACAAAGAAAGCGAGAACCCCCATAACAACAAAAAGAAGAACCATACCGTCGGCAGATAATGGAGTCACCCAGGAAAACCCTTCGTACGTAAAGTTCATTGCCGGTCGTACCCAGTAGCGCTCTATCCAGCCATAGTGAAAATACCTGTACACCTCCCAAAGCATTATTACCCCGAAAAGAATACGAAACAGTGCCAGGCTGTTTGCAGGAACCGGTTTATAAATCTTGTCTATCATTTTGCAGAATTGTCAAGAAAACAACATTTCATAGAAAAGCCCTGAGCTGTCAGCATCAGGGCTTATGGGGTATAGGGATATTTTTAAAAGAAATTAATCATCATCGTCGTCGTCATCGTCATCATCGTCATCGAACTGATCTTCAAAGCCTTCAAAAGAGTTTTCAATGTTTTCATTGATTAGCTCTGTATTTCTGAAATCTTTAGGATCCATAAACTCTCCGTTACTGTCTCTGAACCATGAGTCGACATCTATTGATATGACTAATAGCGAGCTTTCGGTTTCTGTAACTTCAAGCGGTGGATTCAGATCAATATCGATTTCAAAATCTTCACTGCTTCTGAACGTGAACTCTTCTCCGTTAAAAAGACCTTTTACAACCAGTGAGTAGCTTCCTGTTTCATCACGAAAATCTGGATCGTTGACTTCTACATCGTCGTCAGGTTTTTCGATTTCGAGTTCAAACTCATCGTAGATCCCTGCAGGAATTTGCTTCTCTGTTATAACTAAAGGAGAACCGTCCAATGGTAGATTTGCAATGAAATACTCAATTTCAAAATCGAGTGAATCATTCATGATACTTTCCAGCTCCATCTCTTCTATAAAGAGCTTCACTTCGTGAATTTCGATAGTGTTTCCATGTTCGCTATTGCTCGTAAGCATCGCTTTAGCAGCAGCTCCGGTATTCACTTTCATTTGCACCTGTACGTCAGATGGCCCGTCAATAGATGATTCGGTTAAATCACAGCCAACGGCAATCACACCGACGACCAGAATTACATTGAATAGTTTAAAGATTGTCTTTTTCATGACTTGAATATTTGATTATGGGGTTGTTGTTCTGTTGATAGTACAGATGAAGGCGGGTGTTCCCCCTAATCAATAGTCAGATTTTTTTAAAAATCAATACGGAGACCCACTGAGCGGAAACTGGTCACTTCAAAGGCGAGTTCAGGAGTAACTTCGTATGATATTTTAAATAAAAATTCTCGGTTGGTAGCAAATGAATTTTTAAAAACAAAGCTCCGAATATGAAGATCATAACGAAGTTTAAAGAATGGTGAGTACTGACTCTCTGAATCGATTTCAACTCCGCCCCCAATCCACAATCGAGAGAGATAGGATCTGAAAATATCCGCTTTACCCCAAACATCGGTTCGATCAATTTTCAAATCTGAATCCCAGTAAAGGTCTGCTCCGTAATACACCCTGTATGTGGGAGAAAAAGCCAACTCTGTAACAGGGGTTCCGGATCTGAAATTAAATCGATGTGATAAGTAATGTCGATCTCTCTGAGGCTCCGACTTAAAATCAAACTGATCCAGTTTACTGAAAAGATCAGGCAGCCAAAATTTTTCTCGATTATACAACTCCTCTATATCCGGACCTTTTGCAAAAAGAGGCGTAACCATGTCATTTTTGTGAAAACCACCGTGATTACCGGCTTTGCTGTACGGCGTTTTATTGAATTGATTCGGACTCAGCAGCGTAATGATATCTCCTGATGACCTGTTCTGCATAAAAAAGTAGATATTTATTGGGGCCATTGGATAATCACTTAAATGGGAAATTTCAAGCCATTCATCCTTATTCAAATAGTCTCCGTTATACCCATACTCTTGATACTTTAAAAGATCGTAGCCTTCATATTCGTATTTAACTTCACCGTCCTTCTCCCGAAAATATATTTCCCCGTCGGAATGAATACCTTTCACGGTATAGTCATTCAATTTAAAAAATGTAACAGCAATTTCAGTCTGATCTACTAAATTTCGTGCGTGCTGTTCGCGTTTACCCGGATTTTTCAAATAGAGTGTGGGATAAGAGTACGCATTTAAATCACTCCCAATAACTCTCTTTACCGTATCACCCAGATCTATTCCCTCATCAAAAGTTATCCCATGATCTGAATAGATGATAAGGTTCACATCCTCCGGTAATCGACTTACCAACTTTCCAATCTGGCGATCAAATTCTTTTATCTGCTTTCGATAGGCTTCCTCACCATAAAAATGAGCATGAGTGTCGGTCTTATACCAGTAGTATTGAAGCACATCATAATCCTTCAAATAGGTAACCGTATTTTGAAGTGCCAGGCCGGCCAGCCGGTCCATTACAGGAATTCCGTATATCAGATTGGTAGTGGCCATTCTGGATTTTGAAAAGGCCATCTGAATAAACGTGCTAACCATGCCTTTTACCTCGCCCCCTTGGTCGTCAGATTGAATCCAGCCTGCAAGAGAAGACATATCCGGAGTAACTCCGTCACGGATAGATGAAATAACGGTAGGGGTCTTACTTGGGAAATAGGTGATTGTATGATCAATCCTCCCTTCTTCTCCAAAGATATTCATCAGATTTGGGAGGTTCCCTTTTTCAGCTTCTTCAAGCAGAAATTTTGTGCCTACACCATCAACATGGATTAAAATAAGCCGGGGATTTCCATCACCTTGCTCAGCAGATACATTAACTGGATAAAAAAGAATTGTAGCGTATAAAAGAAACAGTGGGAAACTGATCCACAGTACCTGTTTCAAATCTATACCTTTACCTGACCTATTCATATCCGGAACAACAACATTAAACAAAAAAGCCTTCCCGGCTTGGAGAAGGCTTTTGATAAAATCTAATTGCTTCAATTACCAGCGCAGCAGATTCACTTTAGTAATATCAACGGATAGGTTATTCCTGAATATTGCAATTATAATTCCAAGACCCACAACCGCTTCAGCCGCTGCCACAGACAGTGAAAAGAATACCAGAATTTGGCCTGCAATATCACCGTGAAAAGCACTGAATGATACGAGCGTCAGATTTACGGCATTCAGCATCATCTCAATACACATAAAAACAACAATCGCATTTCTTCGAATTAAAACCCCGATTGCACCAATAATAAACAGGATAGCACTTAGCGCCAGATACCAATCAATCCCTATCATACTTCAGAATCCTCATCTTTTTTAACTTGATATGATGCAACCATCAGTGCACCTACTACAGCGGCTGTTAAAAGTATTGCTGTCATCTCAAACGTGAATAGATAATCGGTGTAAAGAACATCTCCCACCGCTTCAACTGTACCAATGTGCAGCATATCAGATGACATTTCCGGCAACCTTTCGGTTACCCCTCCAATACTGTACAAAATTTGAGCGAAGATTACACTCCCAAGCAGAAAAGAGAGAAAATATTTTAGCCTGAATTTTGAGAAAAGACTCTCTTCATCTTCTACATTTAAGAGCATGATTACGAATAGAAAGAGAACCATGATGGCACCAGCGTAGACCAAAATCTGGATCAATGCCAAAAATTGTGCGTTTAAAAGCAGGTAAATACCGGATAAAGTCACCAGATTGATTACCAACATGAGAGCACTGTTAACCGTGCTTTTGTTTAAAATCATCCCCAGTGCAGAGGCAATAGCTATAACAGCAAGTAGTACAAATAAATATGTTTCCATTCTGTGCTTTTCTTTTTACGGCATAAAGGTAGCCAAATTTAAAAATGGCATCAACCGCA
>CAZHUP010000189.1:0-5205 GCA_964535495.1 uncultured Rhodohalobacter sp. | reverse complement strand
CTGTGTATTTTAGCGGATTGTAGATCGAGAGTATAGATTCAGCAGTTTCCACTAATCAGTTGGAACTCAATGTTCAGCTAGAATACACTACTGCTGAACTTCATTTTAGAAATCCCAAACACACCCCTTGCTCGATGAATCTCGCTTTGCGATTTCATCTTCACTTTTCCCCTCTCAAGAGGGGAGGGTTGAAAATTTCTTCTGCGAATCCCTGCGCCACTGCGGTGAACTACATCCCTTCGATGTAATCGCCGAATTTCCAGTTGGATTCGAAGTCGGGACTGAGCTCCTGTCCGGTTAAAATAGCTTTGACCATCGCTACCGGGATGCTGTTGTTTTGAAGAATGGCATCGTGGAACTCTTTCTCACTCATCTGCCCCGAATCTACAAGCTCCATTCTCAGTGAATAGAACTGCATCGCACCAACCATGTAGGCGATCTGGTAAAGAGGCCCGTAATTTCCCTCAAAGGATCGCCGTACTTCCGCTTCGGCATTGGCATATTCATGTCCCACTTTATCAACCAGGTAGTCGATTGACTGCTGGGGTGTCCAGTTGCCAAGGTGGTAGTTGAGGGAGAAGACAATCCGTGCCGCACGGTGCATTCTCCAGTAGAGCATCCCTATGCGGTCTTCCGGGCTATTGGCAAATTCGTTTTCATAGAGAACAAACTCCCAATAGAGGGCCCAGCCTTCGCCCCAGAACGGTGTCCTGAACATTCTTCGCTGAGTAGCGTAACGCTGATTCATAAACTGTTGCAGGTGGTGGCCGGGAATCAGCTCATGATGAACAACAGCCTTAGAAAAGTGAGGGTTATTTCCGCGCATACTCATCATCTTCTCTTCGTGAGTCATAGTATGAGTAGGATAGGCAATCCGAACTGTTTCACCGCCCAGGAAGAACGGGGCGATGCGCTGCCACTCGGGACTCAGCATCATCATTCTCCAGGTCTCCTTTGCAAGCTCAGGGATTGTTACCAGATCCCGCTCTTCCAAAAAGTTTTCAGCCTCAAGTGCCAGATCCCGAACCAGGTCGGGCTGTTTGCCGGCGGGCAGATAGGTGGTTTTTACCTGTTCAAGTGCAGCTTTCCAGTCATCTCCGAAACCCAGTTCATTTGAAGCTTTCAGCATTTCACGCAGGGTCCATTCGTACTGCTCATTTGCAATCTCAATCAGCTCTTGCGGAGTGTAGGAGATCATCTCAAAGGCCAGCCGGCGGTTGATCTCATCCTCGCCGATTGGGTTGCCGGCAATTCCGCTTTCGTCCACAACTTCTTTTTCCTGATCGTAGTGGTCTTCAGCAAGTTCAGCATAAGATTCAAACGACTCCTTGAGCATCTTAAAGGGTGATTCTACCCACCAGTTGAAGTCTGGCGAGTATCCGTAGTAAAATGAGTAGGCCTCTTCAACGGCATCTTTCAACTCCTGGATGGCATCCGACAAATAGGCTGCATCCCGCTTGGAGAGTGGATCAGACTCCTTTAGCTGATTCTGTTTCCTTTCAACTTCATGGTGCCAGCTGTTCATCCACTCAGCTACTTTTTGTCCTTCAATGGAGTGACCTCTCCGGCGCAGCTTAATAAACTCCATAATTTCATCGGGGGCAGGCAGGTAGGATAAAATCCGATTGTACTGCTTGCGCTCCTCCTGTAAGAAGTATAGCGATCGGTTCAGGCTGTTCTGAAAAAGCAGGTAGTCCACCTGGTCGGAGTGATTCAATTCATCAAAATTCAGCGAGTTTAGCTGCTGAATTTGATCGTTGTAAAACTGCTCAAAACGATCGAAGTGCTGATCGGAAGGCTGAACGGAGTAGGTGCGGTTCAGTGCTCCCCGGTCGGCCTGGTAGTGGGTGATGAGGTCGGTAACGGACTGAGCGAGAACGGTTGATGAGATTGTAAATGCCGTGAGAAAAAGCAGCAGAGTAAATTTAGTTAGTCGCATAGGGTGCAGTTAATTTGAGGTCAGAACCCATAAAATGGATAATTTTTGATATTCGCAACGAGAGCATCGATAAAATATGAGTTGGTAGATACCTTTAGGTCAAATTTGCAACGAATTTTAACCACCCCTAACCCCTCCTTTGAAAGGAGGGGAGATGCATAGGCTTTTACACAGAGAATCTATATAAGCACAATTAAATTTACCGAATCCGGACTTTCAGACCACCCATCAGCCAGCGCCCGGGCATCGGGGCACCGAGAATCTCCTGGTATTGTGTATCGGTAAGATTCAATCCCTGAACGTAGGCGGTTAGCGGCCAGCCGGAGAATGTGTACTGCAGTTTCAGGTTGGTGAGGAAATAGCCATCAGGTACGTCACCCGCGATCAGGTCAGCCGACTCTGAAGAACGAACCCTGTAAGAAGATTCTGATGTGATTCGGAATCGATTCAGGCTGGCATCGGCTGTAAAGGAAAACTGGTGCTTAGGGTGATTGGCGATATATTTTGAGATCTCGTTCTCATTTCCGGAGGTGCGAATCCATGTATATCCCGCATCTGTACGAACTGTATTTTGTGATCCGACAGCAAAGCGATGAGATGCCATAAACTCCACTCCGGCAGTGTTGCTCGAGGCGATGTTCAGCGTATAGAAATAATCTTCATTGGGTTGAAGGTTTTCGGCGTTGTTGATCTCTGAAGAGTTCGTCAGCGCGTAGTCGATCAGGTCTGATGAGGTTCGGTAGAAGAGGGTCGGGGAGATGAGCGTGCGGTTTGTGGGGCGCCAGTCCATCCCCAGGTCGAAGGTCCATGAGCGTTCCGGGCGCAGGTCGGGATTCCCAATATTTCGCAGCGGGGCGAGTTCTTCAATTTGAGAGGAGATAAAGCGCTCGGTGAAGTCGCCCACACGGATGGCTCGTCCCATGGAGCTACGCAGGGTAATCTCTCCCCGGTTGTACGCCATGCTGAGTTGGGGAAGAAACTCCGGATCATTTTGGGTATCGAACTGAAGACGCGTGCTGGCCGTCATGCTGAATCCGCTCTCCCAGTTTGCTGATCCAATCAGGTAGAGACCGCCCATCCGGTCGGAGTGATTCCCACGGTCTGTACTTTCAATCTGCTTATCGAGCATCTGAGCTCCGATCATCAACCGGCTGTTGGAAATAGATGATGTGCCGACGCTTCCCAGATCAAATTGATGGGATAGATTCAGAAATAGCTGATCTGTTGTATGCTCGTTCGCCGGAATTCCGATTCGGGAGTTGAAATCAAAAATATCGTTCACATTTCGGTAAGAGATATTCATCTCCGTTCTCTGCTGACCACTATCACGTGTAACAGCACCGAGAATCCACCTGCTGGAGATCTGCTCTACGGACTCATCAAACTCACTGCGGGTGTAGAAGTAGCGCGCGCTAAAATCCCGTTCATCTACGCCTCCGCGCACATACCACGACCATCGGTCATTCATCCGGTAGGAGAGAGAAGTGCTGAAGTTTGCCAGCTCAAAGTAATTATCGTATTGACTCTGATCAGAAACGCCTGCCTCAAAACCGGGATTTGGAAGACGCTCACCGTCAGAGAAGACTCCGCGAATTGAGGTGCTGAGTCTCCATCGATTCTGCTGAAGTTCAAAGGAGAGATCGCCCATCCGAAGGTTGTTTTCTCCATAAGCGATGTCCGCGTCGGCGTAGGAGAGGAGTCCTTCAGGTTTGGCCACCTCACGCTGCATGTACATTTTCGTTTTAATGTGAACCACGCCGCCAACTGCGTCTGCTCCGAAGGAAGCACTGGAAGGCCCGCGGATGATTTCTATCTGGCCGATTTCTCCCAGCGAAACCGGAATATTGGTATTAAAATGTGCCGTGAGCGGATCGTTAAGCGGAACATTATCAAGCATAAAGAGCACTTGCGAGAAGGTGCTTCCTCTCATTCCTACGTCGGATTGAACACCGAATCCCTGCCTTGAATTGACGTTTATTCCGGGAATTGATTTGAGCAGATCATCCACAGAGGTTACCGGCATCGCTTCAATCTCTTTCCGGGTTATGACAGCTACGCTTTTGCCGCTTTCAGAAATGGATGTAGTGATTCGGGAAGATGTAACAGAGATGGAGTCGAGTTCGGCGGTTAGCTGTGCCAAAATCAGAGATGGAAACAGAAATGAGAGTGAAAAAATGAGGATAATTCTTTTCATGTGAACACACTTTAATTAAAAAAATCACCCATATTTTTTATTGGGTGATATCATTGAGATCAGGTTTTATTTGTGCGCAAATATAAAGTGAGCGACTCGTTCTGCAAAACTGAAAAGAGGAAATCTAACCGATAATTAATATACCTAATGATGGAGGTCTCTGTGCTGTCTTCGCTTCAATATCCAGTGGATGATGGGAGGTGCAATAAAAAGAGCCAGAACAATCTGCCCGGTATAGATATAGATCAGAAGTGCAGCCAGAATACAGACCAGAACGATGATGAATGAAATCAGCCAGATTTTTTGGTTTGTTGTCATAATTTTAATTCATCTAAAATTGAGCTCAAGATAAGAGATTAAAATTTTACCGGGGTAAACCATTAAATGTTCTCGCAGAGTTTCGCGGAAAAAATTCGCTGATTGTCGCAAAGATTTGAAAGGATGAATTAAGTTTACGATTTAAATGCGTTTTGCTTTTATTCATTTGAGGCAAAAAATCCCCTCATTTCCAAGGAGGGGACTTAGGGGTGGTTCAAACAAGTTAGGTTGATTTTTTATCCTTTTTTAAAGGGGAAAATGCTAGTCCAACCATCCCAACCCTCCTTCATAAGGAGGGGGAAATGTTTTTAAAATCGTTAATCAAGATGTTAGGACACCAAATCTTACTAATCTTGGTTACGTGGCCTCTCCTTCAAGCCGTAGTACCTCAATCGGGGAGTGTTTGAAAATATGGCGACTGCCGCTCCACCCGATGGCGATGGCTGAGAGTATTACCATTCCGGTAATTGTGGAAAGTACCAAAAGATCAGGCCTGAAGGCAAGATCAAAGTAGAACCATGCCAGAGCCCAGCTGGCTACCAACGCAAGCAGAAGTCCGGTGAGCCCGGCAAGGAGTCCAAGCAGCGCATATTCAATTGTTTGAATTCCGGATATCTGCTTTTTATTGGCACCTAATGTTCGCAACAGTACTGCCTCGCGGGTTCTCTGTCGCCGACTGATCGCAATGGATCCGCCCAAGACAATAAAACCGGTAAGAATACTGAATAGCGCCATGAATTGGACAGCCATGGCA
>CAZHUP010000188.1:0-5217 GCA_964535495.1 uncultured Rhodohalobacter sp. | reverse complement strand
AAAAAAGATGACAATAAACCGACTAAAACTACTTACCCTATTTACACTATCTCTTGTAACATTTTACGCTTGTACAGCTGAGCAAACTGAGCAACCCAACTCTCAAACTGAACTTGAACAAGCCCCCGATTTTGAAGTAACGACTATCGATGGAGAAACCATCAGTCTCCAGTCTTCTCTTAATGATGATAAGCCTGTTGTAATCTATTTCACAGCATCATGGTGTCCGCTCTGCGCCCAGAACTGGCCTGCTCTTTCCGAAGTTTATCCTGAATTTGAAGATCGGCTCACGTTTGTTTCGATCAGCATTGATCCCACCGATGATGTTGAAACGATGCGGAAATTAGCCGAGGAGGAAAACTTTACGTTTCCGTCCACACATGGAATTCCTCAGATCATGCTCGACTATAATGTAGACAGCCAAGCTACTACCGTAGGTGTAAACCGCGACGGTTACATCGAATTCAGACGCAATAAAGTTGTTCTTTCTGCAGATGAGTACCGCGAACTGTTTACTCAGCTTGTTGACTAAAACATTGCGACTGAATGTTAACTGATTGAAAATCAAGCTTTATGGAGTTCATCTATTTTTCTTTTTTCCAGGGAGTTGTAGCCTTTTTTGCTCCCTGTGCAGTAGCACTGCTTCCCGGTTACATTGTTTCTTACATCAGCCGGGAAGCTCAAGGAGATCCTTCCAGAAATGAAAAACTATATCGCGGGTTGAAGCTGGCTTTTCTCAGTATACTGGGAATTTTGGTCATCTACTCTATAGCGGGCGTACTGATTGTTGTGGCGAGTCAGCTTCTCAAAGCGTATATGAAGTGGATTACCATTGGGATGGGTTCACTCATTATTCTTTTGGGGATCCTGCTGATAGCCGGAAAAAGTATTGCCTTTTCGGTAAACATGAATCAAAAAACAGACCGATCCGAAATTGGGGAAGCCTTTTTCTTTGGAGTAGCTTATGCGATTGGGGCATTGGGCTGCCTGTTTCCGCTCTTTTTAATCGTGGCCACACAGGCCATGGCTGCTCCCACCGTATTGCTGGGCGGTTCATATATTTTCGCGTATTTCTTCGGGATCAGTCTGATGATGATTTCAGCAATTCTTCTGTCTACATTTGCACGCGATTTTTTCATGAAATATTTGCGCAAAATCTTACCTCATATGGAGCAAATTACTGGCGTTCTTCTCATTCTGGCAGGGGCTTACGTTATCTACTACCAAATGGTTTTGATCTGACGAACATAGCTGTGGAATAAATTTCAAACTATTTCTAAATAACCCTTTACTTGAAGCTGTATTCTTTTATTTTCTGAAAAAAAGTTCTCGACAGCAAGGAAAGCAATACCGGAAAACCTATGTTTAACTGGTTCAAAAAAAGTAAAAAGGATAAAAGCCCATCTCGATCCAATGAAGATTGGGTAGAGCAGCTTACACCTCCTCCCTCCGAAGAGTCCGTCTCACATTTGCGGATTATTTTGGTCCGCGGCCTGAAACCGGCCCTCTATAAATATGTTGACCGGGAGCTGGATCAGTTTGTAGAAGATACCGTACAAGATGCTTTATTGAAGATTCTGGATAAGGTTGACACATTTCGCGGGGAGAGTAAATTTACAACCTGGGCAATGAAAATTGCCGTTCGGGAAGGACTATCCGAATTAAGAAGGGCCAAATACAAAGATATTTCTCTGAACGATCTGGTTGCAAACGATGATGAATCCGGGAGGGATGAAATCAATCAGATGAGCTTCACTGACGATCAACCCTCTCCGGAACGTGCAACACACGAACAGATGATACTTCAAAAAGTTCAGAAAATGATTAATGAAGAACTCACAGATAAGCAAAAAACAGCTCTGAACGCATTAATGATGCATGGACTACCGATTGAAGTGGTTGCTGAACAGATGGGTACTAACCGAAATGCACTCTATAAATTGGTGCACGATGCCCGGCTGAAAATGAAGAATCGATTAATGTCTGAAGGGATTGATCCAGACGAAATGCTAAATCAATTGTAAGATTTTTTTTAACCGAACCATCTAGGATTCGAAAAACTTGGAAATGGATATGAAACTGACACCAAATAAACTTAAAAGCATGATCCGAATGGTCAAAATGACTTTGGATCACGAAATTGGATGTGATGACTGCTACGATCAGCTGCATGAATTTGCAGAACTGGAACTGCAGGGTAAAACTCCGGAAAAGGCCTTGCCAAAAGTTAAAGAGCACTTAGAGCGCTGCGGTAACTGCCGCCAGGAGTACGAAGCCCTTTTGAAAGCTCTAGAATCAGTAGCGGCTTAACAAATCAAATAGTAGCCGAACGGTAAGAATTTACCTTGTTGTTCCATCATATAGTTAAACAGCGCAGTTTAAACGTATTAGCTTGTATCAACGTATGGTAAATCAATCCCTTTATTCCATTCTTCTGTTGAGTTTTTTGCTCATATCATGTGAGTCTGTTTCTACCAATTCCACTTCAGATAATGATTCGAATGGTGATAGCAGCTGGCTTATTCCTGAAGATCAGATTTTTGTAGGTGCAGGACGGGATGATATTCCCTCGATTGATAATCCCGCATTTATAGCTACAGCAGATGTTGACTTTCTGGAAGATGACGAACGAATTATAGGCATCAAGATTGGAGATGAAATCAGAGGATATCCCCACCAGATTCTGAACTATCACGAAATTGTAAATGACAAAGTTGATAATACTGCATTTGCCTTAACTTTTTGTCCCCTTACCGGCTCCGGCGTAGCATGGGACAGAACGATAGACGGGACAGAAACTACGTTCGGTGTATCCGGGCTTATTCACAAAAACAATCTTATTGCCTACGATCGAGCCACCAACTCGAACTGGAGCCAAATGAAAGAGATGAGTGTAAACGGCGCCAATATTGGGAAAAAGGCCGAGTCATACCAGATTATTGAAATGAATTGGGGTGCATGGAAGTCAATCTTTCCGGAGGCGCAGGTTTTAACCGGAGAAACCGGTTTTAACAGAAACTACACCTCTTATCCTTACGGCAGAAATTATCACAAGGATGATGACAACATCGTATTCCCAATTCATCGTGAGGACGATCGGCTAAATCGAAAAACATTGGCACACGGTGTTCTCTATGAGAGCGATCTGCATGTTTTCCCCATAGAATTTTTTCCTGACTCTACTATTGTCTTCAACAGAAATGTAGCAGGGCAGGAAATTGTAATCGCCGGAAATTCCGCTCAACATTTCGCAACCTCGTTCTCTTCTATTGCTAAAGATGGAACTCAACTGAATTTTTCACCGGCAGAAAGTGGTCCACCGGCATTGATGGAAGATCAGGAAGGTAATAGCTGGAACTATTTTGGAGAGGCTATATCCGGACCGCGCGAAGGTGAGAAACTGGATGCTATTCTCTCATATAATGCATACTGGTTTGCATGGGCCGACTTCTTTGGTCGCGATCCGCGAAGGCCTCACATCTCTTCTCCCTAACCAATAAAGGTATAACTATGGTAAGAGCACTCGGCATCTGTTCAGCTTTTTTTATTCTTCTAATTACGGGTCTGCCTCAAATTTCTCACGCTCAGACCTGCAGCTGTGCCGGAGCACCTTTGTTGGGTTCTCAGAGCTTTGGCACAACAGAGTCAGGTAACTTAGTTATCGGCCTTACTCACGAATACAACGATATTTCCAGTCTCTACTCAGGCAGTACTTTTTTGGATGATTCCAATACATCGAGATTAACAAATTCGACGCTTTTAGAGGTTAATTATGGGATCACCAGAAGAATTTCAGTATCAGCCACATTCAGTTATGTAAACAAAAACAGAGTTACCGGCCGGCTTACTCAAAATCCTGACGAAGTCACAACCCGCGGAATTGGCGATGGCATCCTTCTGCTCAAATATACTTTGAAAGAACACTCTCTCGCTTCACAATACTCCTTAGCAGTTGGCAGCGGCTTTAAAGCCCCGTTGGGAACCACGTCATTAAGAAATAATGGATTCCTCATGAATGCAGATATGCAACCCGGAACCGGAGCATGGGATGCCGTCTTCTGGTCATTCGCATCCGCATCCTTTGTGCCACACACTAATTTTTCGGTCTACCTTCTAAACTCATTCAGACTGACCGGCACAAATGAGAGATTTGGTGAAAATGATGAATATCGGTTTGGAAACGAGTGGATCACTATGATTGGCACCGGAAACTCTTTTACCGATCAGCTCGGATACTCTCTCTCATTCCGGTTCAGATATACCACTTCAGACCGTAGAAATAATCAACAGATGCCAAACACCGGCGGTAGCTGGCTTATGATTAACCCGGCATTGACGTATGATCTGTTTGATCAATTGAGTTTCAGGCTCAGCGGCAATATCCCCATTTATCAACATCTTGAAGGAACTCAACCCACCACATCTTACACAGCATCTCTTTCTGTGTTCTATTCGTTTAACAAATCAGCTGATTTTGTGAAGTATTAATTCCGCTACTCCCCTGAGAAACGTTTTTTATACTCTGCAAAATTGATGTCATTTACATGGCCTTCCCGGATGTAATCAAGCAGTAATAGAATTTCAGTTTCATCAATAAATCCGCGGTACCTGCCAATAACATCTCCTTCACTATTCATAAACATGAGCGTTGGTGTGGCATCAATTCGCATTTGATGACTGAATGACTGCTCACTTAACTCTTTTTCTTTATAGACAAGTTTTTTAGCAGACTCTATATCAATTGAAACGGGAATGAAACCTTCGGCAAACTTTTTCTGAACCTCTGCCTGAGGGAAAACTTCACTTCTCATCTGTTTGCAAAGCCCACACCATTCAGCCTCAAAAAAAAGAAAAACCGTTTTCTCTTCATCATCGGCTTTCTCTACAGCTGAAGTAAACCCTTCCCAGGCCAGAGACCCTGTCTGTGCAAAGGCGTCTTGTGAAACAAACGAAGCGAATAAGGTAAAAATGAATACAGTGATCGCACTTCTTAACATGGCAACAGAATAAAGTGAAGATTATCGTTTCTGATACTTATCAGATGCTACTTCCCAATCAACTCTTACCGAATAAATACCCGGTAACCCCACGGTTCGACCTTCAGCTCTGAACCTGCGTCAAAGCTTTCCTCTTCATTACTGAAAAACTCCACATAGGTGCCATGATGTAAACTTTCCTCAAACTGTACGGACTGCTCTTCATCCGAAAAGTTAATGA
>CAZHUP010000187.1:0-5222 GCA_964535495.1 uncultured Rhodohalobacter sp. | reverse complement strand
ATTCAGGCTTAACAGAGGTGGAATTATAGACGTGGTTACACTGGAGGTACAACGATGAAAACAATCATAAACATTATGAACAGCAGAAATACAGCAGCCTTTTTGATTTTTATATTTATCGCAGCTACTGCGATTGAATCAACATTGGCGCAGGATCGTTTCCCCAGAGAGTACACAAATCCCGATGAAATGATATCACTGGATCGGCGAACTACGTTCACTGAGGCAATAGATGTTCTCAATACATTCGCCCAGGAGTACGAAAATCGATTCATCATTGATCGCACCGGATATACGGGCCCTATTGGTGTAACCTTACCACCCATGCACTGGCGTGAAGCTATGGATTATATTCTACGGGTACAGAACTTTGTTGCCTTTGAGGAACCTGACGTCTATGAAATTGTTACACGGGCAGAGGCGGATGCTCAGCAACAAGTTCAGCGACGGGGTGAAGAGGCAGCACCGGGAACAGCACCCGGCAGGCCCGATTCAGAAATTCAAATTAATACCCAGACACGTGAAATTAGAATTAATGCTACCTTTTTTGAAGGCAGTAAGCGTGCACTGCGTGAAATTGGTGTGGATTGGTCTACACTGACAAGCGGAGTACCTGAGAATTTAGGTCAATTTGTGAATCAGGATGCTGGAGGTGGTGGTACAGGTGGTAGTACAGGTGGTACAACAGGTGGTCAAGAAGGCCAACTTCCAACATCATCTTTTGAGAACAGCTTTGTGAATATAAACTCCAGAGGAGCACAGAATGTATCTCAAAATGTATTTAACTCCATTGTAAACTTCGGACAAGTGGGAAGTACCGGTATTGAAGTTCAGGCGTTATTCAGTGCATTTGAAGCTGATAATCTGGGACAAATACTAGCAACTCCCTCCGTAAAGGTAATGAACGGTGAACTGGGTAGAATTCAGGTAGGTGAGGATTTCTCAATTAAACAGAGGGATTTTGCCGGAAACGTCACCGATCAGTTTTTCAGTACTGGTACTATTCTGGAAGTGACTCCTCAAATTGTTCAGTATGCGGATACAACGTTGATCTACCTCGAGATTCAGGCGGAACGATCATCTGCACAGCCCGATCCAGTGAGTACAGTAATTAGTAAACAGACTGCAAATACGCACGCTCTATTGCTGGATGGTGAAAGTACTGTGATTGCCGGTCTATACAGAACAGAAGAATCTAAAGTACGACGTGGTATTCCAATTTTGAAAGATCTACCGGGCTGGTTTTTCGGTCTTAAATATCTGTTTGGATATAACTCTTCCGATGTTCAGGAGAATGAGTTGATTGTATTGCTGCAGGCCGAACTTGAAGATCCAATTTCAGAGCGTTTTGCAAGAAGATTTCAATCGCAGGAAGAGCTTCTCGAAGATGCTCAGGTGCGTCACAGAAACAGGTTTGAATATGTCAGTCCGCAGTCACCGGAGCCAATTCTTGGATCTGGTATCATTGATGAACCCGACTATATTGCTTCTGAGGAAGAGATGGTTACGAACGATATTCATGTTGAAGAAGAACAAGTAGAAGTTTTACCGACACCCCAAACCATCGATCCTGATGAAGTAAGAAGAATGAAAGCTGACCTTGAAGAACGGGAACTCCAGCAAGGCAGAGTTCAGGGACGTGATTTGGCACAGTATTCAGGAGAATGGCGTGAAGTGGAAATGACCAATATGAACGGGAATTACAGTAACCTCAACTTCTATGTGATTGGCGGTTCATTCCTGGTTAAAGATAATGCTGACCGTCTTTACAAGCGATTTAAAGATCGTGGATACGATGCTCACATGCTCTATAATCCGGCTACGAATTATTACTTTGTAGCCTACAGAGGATTTGAAGATCCGGACGAGGCAATTGCTTTCACACGTGAGATACAAAATAGTGTACAATCTGAAGCTTGGCTGTCCAGAATTATTAACGAAACTCGTCTAAATCAAAACAGATAGTTAGAAGAGTTAGTAAAAAATGCTTTTAAAGCCTGACAGAATATAATTTTGTCAGGCTTTTTTGTGTCTTACAATTAGACTTAGGCTGATTCAGCTGTGGTAATTTTATTAGCCTGACGATTCAAAAATTCAATTGATATGCGATTAAATTCGTCAGGTTTATCAACGTTAACCACATGTCCGCTTCCCTCCACAACAACCAGTTCACTGTGGTTAAAGTCCTGGATCATCTTTTTAACGGGTGGTAAAAACATATGATCTTCTTCACCCATAATATAAAGGGTAGGTGCTTCCATCTCTTTCTCTTTAAAATATCTGAGCAGAGGATTTACATCGTAGGTTAGTCGAAACCATTTTAAAAACTCTTTTTTCGCCAGATTCTTTGCATCCTTCACAAACATAGACCTCGACTCCTCATGATGCTTTTTGGGCATAATTACCCATGCAAAAAGTTTGTAAAGCCAGATGAATGGAACAACTTTTTTGAATGTATGACCGAGCCAAACTAGAATTCGGCTGCGGACATCCAGTCGGGTAATAGCTCCACACATGATGGCAGATTTTACAATATCCGGATTAATTTCTGCTATTGAGCGAATTATGATTGTCCCTAAGGATACACCTACAAAATGCGCTTTCTCAATATTTTCATCCTTTAGTACTTCAAGCACATCATGACTAACAGTTCTAAATGTATATTTTTCTTTATAGTATTCTTTCATCGTACTCATCTCCTTAGACTTTCCATGTCCGCGGAGATCTACGAGAAGAACATTAAATTGATCTTTGTAGGCCTTTAGTTGCTGAAACCATATTGAAGATGAGCCTCCAGCTCCATGGACAAACACAACCCAGTCTTTGTGCTCACTGTTATAAAATGATTTACTATAAAGCATGAAATGTTAGTGCAGAAATAGGATAATTATGATTTGCTTTAATAACGTGATAAAATACAAATAAGATCCTCCTTATGAAGAAATTGTTTTCCAAATTGGAGTTTACACGCTACTTAAATCTGTTCTTTATTGGATAAAAAGTTATTTTTGCTCCATGAAATTTTTGAGGTCTATATTAAAAACACTGTTTACAATTATTGCCACACTCTTTCTTTACGGGTGTTTTGCCGTTGGTTTTCTCATTATGAAATTGTTCAGGATGGAAACCGGTGCCTGGAGAAACTACTGTCTAAATTTATGGGGTAAATCGGTTTGTAAAATCCTGTCAATTAAAGTTGAAGTAGTAGGGGATGTTCCGGAACCGCCTTTTTTTCTCGTCAGTAATCATTTGAGTTATGTGGATATCATGATCTACTATAATACACTCAATACCACGTTTGTGTCTAAGGCGGAAGTAAAAAAGTGGCCTGTAATTGGATTTATGGCCAAGACACTTGAGGTGATTTTTATTGACCGGAAGCGCAAGTCAGACGTTGCTCGAGTAAATCAATCGGTAGCCGATCAGATAACGGATTATAAAGGCGTTGTTCTCTTTCCGGAGGGAACGACATCGAGTGGAGAATCGCTGCTGCCATTTAAGCCATCCATATTGGAACACCCTGCAAAGAGTAAGATGCCGGTTCACTATGCATATATAACTTATGAGACGGGTCCGAAAGATGATGATGCTATTAACAGCGTTTGCTGGTGGAATGATGAACCGTTTGGCGGTCACTTTTTTAAGTTTGCGGGAAATAGATCAACCCTGGCTAGAATCTATTTTGGAGATGAAACTTTACATAGGAGCGACCGCAAAGAGCTTGCAGCAGAACTATATCAAAAGGTGGAAATGTTACATCAACAGCATACAATTCATTCTGAATCGAAGGCATCTCCAAAAAAATCAGTAAAGAATTAGGTGACATTGACAAAAAGAAACAGAAATATTCTGCTCTGGATTCTGGGATTTTATCTGATACTGCTGGGGATGTCGTGGTATGTTCAGATTAGTTTTCCACCGGTAGATCACCCCGGGAAATTCGAAAGAAGTACTGAGCTTCAAATTTCGGATCAGCATTTTGAAGTTACTTACCACGAACTTGGAAATGAGGATTACGAAAAGCCAAAATTGATCATTCTTCCTGACATCTATTACAATACGGTAGCTGCACTTCCTCTAGCTGAATCTCTCCAGGATTCATTTCACATCATAATTCCTGAAATATCAGATTTCCAAGTCGGGTCTTCAAATGAACGATTTACAATTAATCACAAAAAAGAAGTTCTGCATCAATTCGTTGATCAAATAAATTTTCAGGACTCTCATTTAATCGGCCACGGTTACAGTGGTTTGCTATCCGTTCAATCAGTTACAGATTTAGATAGTTTCAAAAGTTTGACTCTCATTGGCTCTCTGGGCGCTCAGGAATTAAGATTTTTAGGTAATCACCACATCAATCGAACACTTTACAGTTTATCAAGACCGTTTATTTCATTTTATAAATACGCTTTTCCTCATTTTGGAAGGTACTCCTCACAAAAATTTTCTGTTGAATATATTGATGCAATGAGGCATCTGGACCAGCGTGATTTTCGTGAGACCATCAAAGACATAGATCTCCCTGTTTTGATTCTTCATGATATCCGGGACCAAAATGTACCGCAATCTACTGCAAAGGAGACACACAGGATAATTCCTCAGAGTCAATTGGTTCTTCTCGATGATATTGAAAACAAGCAAAGATTGACAGATGAAAGATGGAAGTCGCAGATTTTAAAATTTATACTTCAGGTAGAGGAGGGGGAGGGATTAAGCAGATCGGAAGCTTCTGCACAGAGAATTCGGCAATCGTTAGAACCTTTCGATTCAAAAGATGTTGATGCGTTAAGTGGCAAAGCATTCTTCACCATTTTTGTGTTGATCATGGTCTTTACAATTTTTAGTGAAGATCTATCGGTTATAGCTGCAGGTCTTTTATCGGCTGCCGGTATTTTACCGTTTTTCTACGCAGTATTGAGCTGTTTTTTGGGAATACTGATCGTGGACATTAACATCTACTGGCTTGGGAAAAAAGTTGGAAATCCAATATTGAAGCGAGAACCATTTAGTTGGATGATAAAAGAGGAAGATTTAAACAGGGCAAAAAATTTGTACGAAATGTACGGTATGGAATTGTTATTCATAGCCCGATTAATCCCCGGTGCACGCTTTCCTACCTATTTCACGGCGGGTCTGCTTCGCTCAGACTTTAAAAAATTTCTTATCTATTTTGTGATATCTGTTGCGATATGGACGCCACTTCTGGTAGGTCTAACAGTGCT
>CAZHUP010000186.1:0-5226 GCA_964535495.1 uncultured Rhodohalobacter sp. | reverse complement strand
AATTTGCAAAGTATACTCCTCTGTCATTACCACTCAATAGATCGAGTGCATCTTCAAAGTCCTGCTGAGCTCTGCTATAAACTTCAACATTACTCGATCTGCTTCTCAAATCTGCATCAGTTACATCACGGGTAGGGTTTGTCCGGATTATTGCACTTTGAGTCCATCCGTTGACTTCCCGGCCCGGCTCATATCCGTAAGTTCGAGCCAGATCAAAATAGGCGTAACCACGCTGAAAGAGCGCTTCACCTTTCAGGCGGTCCCTCACTTCCTGAGCGACCCCTTCTGTATTATCTGCTCCTTCAATGACGTAGTTTACCTCATTAATTGTATTGTAAGCTGTATTCCAGAAGGTAATATGAGAACCTTGGGAATTTACTGCCTGGCCATCGTAACGACCGGAAGTAATTGGGTGTTGGGCAGTGTTATCAGCCAACACATCCGGAGCAAGTGTGATCTCACGTCCATATCGCCATTGGCTTTGTAAGCGGTTATAAACTGAGGTTAGAATCGCTTCTATACCTTCAATATTCTCCTGAGCTACGTCAGGATCCACTGCTGTTGAATTCTCGGTGTCAAGCAAGCCATCACAACCGGCAAACATGACAACTCCAACAGCGATCAGAGTTATTTTTCTTAAATATTTTAACATATCAAATATATTTATAGGTATTAAAATTTCTGGCCTGTTTGCTTAGAATTTGATTTCCGCTCCAAATTCAATTGATCTTGGCAGCGGGAAATTCGTCTGCTGCCGGCTAAGTACTTCCGGATCAAGTCCCGGATATTCAGTCCAGGTAATCAGGTTCTCAGCTCTGGCAAAAATGGTCATTGAGTTCATGCGCATTCTATTCGTCAAATCAACCGGTAGTTGGTAGCTAACATTAATACTCTTAAGCCTGATGTATGAACCATCAAACAATCTTCTGTCGGACCATAGATTGTGTCCTGTTCCACCGGGGAATGAACTTTGGCTATACGCCTTGGGTACGTCTGTAATGTCACCGGGTTGCTGCCATCTTCTAAACATGTCTGGTGATAGATTTCTACCTCTGTGAGGTGCCATATGGAAGTTTGAATACTGCTCATCCAATACTTTGTTACCAAACTGATACTGGAAGAAAATATCCATGGATACAGGCCCGTACCTAAACTGATTACTCCAACCACCATAAAAGTCCGGCTCTCTGCTACCTGCTCTGTGGTAGTCGTCACCGCCTACAGAATTAGCCAGATTACCATCAGCATCATAAAATAGTGCGCGTCCGTCTGCGGGGTTCACACCGGCATAATTACGTACCCACCATTGATGCCTTGGCTCTCCTACATAAATCCTGGAAGCTGAAACGCCCGGATCCCACATCCATTCCTGATCTCCTTCCAGCGCCAGTACTTCGCTTCTTTGGAACGTAATATTGTATTCAGACGACCAGGAAAATTGACCTCTTGCGAATACCACAGCGCCTAATTCTATCTCAAGACCTTCATTTCTAACAGATCCAACGTTTTCCGTAATACTGGAAAATCCACTGTCATTAGGAAGGAATCGACTTAGAAGTAGGTCTTCATTATCTACTCTATACACTCCAATATTACCGTAAATACGATTGTCAAACAGAGCATAGTCAATCGCTAAATCAGTACTTCTGGCCGTTTCCCAACCGAGATTGGCATTACCCAACTGACTTGGTCTTAATCCGGTTGAACCTCTGTAGGTTCCGCCTGAGCCAAAAAGAGCATGACTTGCAAAGTCGCCAATGCTGGCGTTACCTGTAATACCGTAACTGAATCGAGGTTTCAATTCATCAACCCATGTAATATCTCTCATGAAATCTTCTTTAGCAGCATCCCAGGCAAATGCACCGGAGTAAAAAAGTCCCCACTGCTTATCATCACCAAATCTGGAATGACCATCATATCGAAGATTTACACTAAAGTAGTACTTACTGTCATAGTTGTACTGCATTCTGGTAAATACACCTGCAGTTTTATATTCGGTAGTACGACCTGAAACTGCAGACGCGACACCGGCCAGGTTAAGCTGACCCAACAATGGGTTCGGTAATTCTTGACCACTTGCTGCATGAAATCGATAATCTCGATGCCTATACTCACCACCAAGCAATACACTTACATTATGTACATTTTGGAAAGATTGAATATAGTCGGCTACAACATTACTACTGTAATTCTGTGTTTCGCGAGTTCTTTCGTAAACAGAACCTCCATAATTATTGTATCGAGGAATCACAGGGTTGGCGTATCTGCGGTCTCGAGCAAAACGTACATCAGCATTGTATTGACCTCTTACAGCCAGATTTTGATTTATTTCAAAAGTGGCAGAAAGGTTACCGATCAATTGAAACTCACGACCGATTCGCTCTTCTTCGTTAGCAACCTGCACCATATTATAAAGAATGGCAGGAATATCCTGATTGTATGTTCCATCCTCATTATATATTGGTGTAGTAGGTCGCCCTGTTACGCCACCGTGAAAAGGGCTGTTAATAAAATTACCCCCGCCTTCAGACTGGCCGTTAAACTGTGCTCTCGAAAGATTTATTCTCGTTGAAAAAGACAACCGGTCCGTTGCATCGTGATCTATATTAGATCGTAAACTAACTCTGTCAAACGTAGAGCTTATAACTGTCCCTTCCATATCCTCATAATTACCGGATATATAAAAACGTGTGCTCTCATTTCCTCCGTTTGCCGCCAGTGAAAATCGACTATTTGATCCCGTTCTGGTCAGCGCATCAAACCAATCATACGTTCCAACTTCATTTGGATCACCGTGTCGATCAATTGCAACTTGCTCACCGGCTTCACGTGTCAGTCCTCTGTCTTCCCACCTGTTGGCGTATGCCTCCATCATGAACCTGACTTGCTCAGGGCCCGACATCAAATCATATTTCGTGTGAATATCACTCACACCATACTTCATATTTGCAGTAAATTCAGTTTTACCGGCTCTACCCTGGGTTGTATTAATAATAACAACACCATTAGCACCCTGAGCTCCATATATCGCAGTTGCTTCAGCATCCCGCATTACATCAATAGATTCTATATCTGATGGATTAAGGCCTACCAACACATTTGAATTGGATGTTGCTATATTAGACCTGAATGTTTGCTCGAGAGGAATACCATCTACAATGTATAATGGAGCGTTACCTGAATTAATACTGCCTGTACCTCGAATTCGAATAGTGCCTGCTGAGCCTGGCGCTCCACTTGAACCTACAAACTGCAGACCGGCAGATCGTCCTTGCAATGCCTGATCAGGAGTTTGAATGGCTCTTTCACGGATTTGCTCAGATCGCACGGAGCTTATTGCCCCTGTAACTTCTCTTCTCTCGCGAATTGAATATCCGGTAACAATAAGTTCATCCAAACCCATTGCATCAGTTATAAGCTCGATGTCCAGATAAGTAACCTCACCGTCTACAATTGTTACTTGCTGGCGATATTCCTGAAAACCCACAAATGTTACAACAACTGTGTAGGTACCCGGTTCAACTTCAAGAATTTGAAAGTAGCCGTCCCCATCAGTAGGGGTTCCCTGCATTATTTCTTCGATCAATACTGTTGCACCAGCAAGAGGCTCATCAGTATCGGCTTCCGTTACGGTACCCTCTATTCCTGTTTGTGCCATTAAACCCAATGGCAGAAACAGTAATAAGAATACACTCATAAAGTATCTTTTAAACATTTGAAATATTTTAAGTGATTGTTAGTTAATGGCATGGCTTTATCATTACTAAAAGACTAGCTTTAAAAGTAGGTAAGTAATTTTATAGCTTAAACTTGAGCAGTAATAGCTAAAGAACACAGCATTAAAAAACAGGAAGCGCTTCCTAACATCAAATCGCAATTCAAAGTTTACGTTATTTTACAATAATTAGGGAAATTTGCATTGACTGATATAATTCAAGCTGCTGAGTTCCAATCGAACTATACTCTGTTTTCTTATTTCCATTTCTTTCAAAAAAAGGGTACAATTTCAATGAGTTAGCGCTATAAAATAAACTCGCTATGCAGAAGATATCAGACTTTGTTTTTTCTTATCCGCCCAACCTTCAAGAGCTGGATCTTGCCACTATGGTGAGTATGTATCGGGACAGGGGAGAACCGCGACGGGCAGCTCCCGGCAAATATCTGGCTTGCGCTATAACTAAAAAGTTACTGAAAGAAGCAAAATGGTGGTTTGGCCTCTACTATAGCCAGACGGCTTGGGACGAACTGCTTACCAAAGGAGCGGAGGGGTACCCTCTAACAGAGTCTGAGCTAAATTTACTGGGATTGATCATTGTATCGGAAGAACCTCCGCACAGGGAGTATGTAGAAAAAAATATCGGTATACTCCCAAAACTGGCGTATCTGATCGTAAACGACATCAAGCAGTTTGGGTTCATTCATGAAGACGAACACGGTTTCTTAACAATATCATCCAGAGGCGAGCAAGCCCTGCAGGGAATTTCCAGAAGAATCTACGGCAAACGGTTCATGCCCGAAATGCTATACGCCTATCATCACGACCCTTCGCTTTCGAAAGATGAGAAATCAGGAAGCGATCAAGCCACTCTTTTTTAAATCCCCATAATGGGAAGAAATGAGCTTTAAAAAATCATATCTTAGAAGCTCATGAATAAGCGGCCATTTTTTAAAAGGAATTCCGGCCTGAATTAACCACATAAGCCCTTCGGCTGAAGAAGGAATAATTGTACTGATGGATCAATATCTGCAAAACGTCATTCGAGAAGCACTGCTCACTATGGAACTGAGTGAAGATCAGATTCCGGAAATAGGAATAGAAAAACCGCGAGATCCCTCACACGGTGATGCTGCAACCAATGTAGCAATGCAGCTTGCCAAGCCACTCCGTAATAACCCGCGGAAAATTGCAGAACAGCTGGTTGAGAAGATGAATACTGATCCCGAAAAAGTCAGTTCGGTTGAAATTGCAGGACCCGGTTTCATCAATTTCAGATTTGCAGAAAACTATCTTTATGATGAACTGGCTGAAATTCTGAAAAAATCCGGTGATTACGGAAAATCAGATCAACATAGTGGCAAAAAAGTTTTAGTAGAGTTTGTAAGTGCAAATCCAACCGGACCGCTTACGGTGGGACACGGCCGAAATGCCGTTCTTGGTGATACGGTTGCCCGTCTTTTTGAATGGACAGGCGCTGATGTTCAGCGCGAGTATTATTTTAACAATGC
>CAZHUP010000185.1:0-5262 GCA_964535495.1 uncultured Rhodohalobacter sp. | reverse complement strand
CGGCCAGTAACGGAACCATTATCAGAAATCCCCATAGTTTGGTTTACACTGCCGGTACCCAGGTTGAACTTACAGCCATTCCCAATGAAGGATATCAGTTCACCCAATGGAGTGGATACGTTACTGGTGAAGACAACCCTATGACCATCACCATGGATTCGGTCATTTATATTACTGCAAATTTTGATCTGATAAGTAGTACACATCAGAATGAAGAAGTTAAACTCAATATTTATCCTAATCCATCTGAAGGTATTTTTACCGTTAAAATTGGTGAAAGTGCATCCTGGAATGTATATAATCTAGCGGGTGTAAAACTTAAAAGTGGAAATGGATCGGGAACCTTTCAACTCGACCTGAAAACATACCCTAAAGGAATTTATTTTTTAGAAATGTTGACCAAAGAAGGGGCCTTTCATCACCGATTAGTAGTTGAGTGAGCCAAATTAATACCCTTGGGGTATGAAACATTTAAAGAAAAAATTACCTTATAATCTTTTTAATCTATGAAAAAAGATAACCTATGTGCCAGAAGCCTGACTTTTATAGTTGTAGTATTTTTTACATTGAATTCATTAGCGCAAACGGTGTCATTTTATGATAATTTCAACCAGGAACCTGTAAATCCCATCGTCAGCAGTGGAAATCCCGCTGTGGATTATACCATTTGGACCACTGTTGACCCACTTGAAGCTGGAGGTGGAACAGCACTCATAGAAGAGTATGCTTCAGGGGATGGAATGATAAAGTTGCTTGCCAGGAATAATGCTGATACCCAAACCGGGAATCGCACCGAAGTTTCAGCCCCTTTATCTGATTACAACGCAGCTTTTAATCCTTTACTTAGTGCAAATACAGAGATATTGGAATGGGTTTTTACAGCTAAGCAAAACAGGAACAGTACGGGTGGAACCACTGGCTTTAGCGGAACAAATACCGGAATGGCTGTTGTGCTGGCATCTGATTCATCTGTTTGGGCTACTGATCAGGGTTCTAGCGCCAGTGGGTATGCCATAACTTTTCTAAAACCCGAAGGCAGCATGTATTGTGTTTCGCTGTCGCGATTTGATGGAGGATTATCAAACTATACAGTTATAGCCGGTAACAAACCAGATGATGTTTTTAGTGAGTTCAGAACATGGGTTACAGTGAAAGTGACCTACCAACCATCCACCAACGAGTGGAGACTTTTTTTCAGAGATGAAAACTCCACGACAACAAAGGGGAATGTTAATAGCAGTGAAGGTATGAAATTGATTGATACAGTTGTTGATGATACCTTCACCGATCTTGAAATGTCCCATTTTGGGTTTGCCCTTAATACACCGGCTCCTGGTGTATCAGGTGCTGACTGGAATGCATTTATGGTGGATGATTTTACTGTTTCATTTGTTGGTCTTGAGTATCCGTCATTTACTCTTACTACTGAAGTTGATGGCGACAATGGGAGTATTGTGATCGCTCCGGTTCAGGAAAATTATCTGGCTGGCAGTCAGATTGAATTAACGGCTGTTCCGGATTCCGGATATGTATTTAACGAGTGGGGTGGTGATGTTAGCGGAAGAAAGAATCCATTAGCGATCACCATGAATTCAAATATGGTTATTACGGCCAGTTTTACCACACCCATTGAACCAATTGAAATAGAACACCTAATTCATTATGATGTTGCATTTTTAAATGCCGTTAGGGCTGAAATTGCGAAAGGCAACAGTTTCTTTGTTTCTGCATACAATTCATTAATCAGCGATGCTAACAAAGAGTTAACCAAAGATGCTAATCCTGTTACCAACAAGACTCAAGTTCCTCCCAGCGGAATTATGAATGATTACCTGAGTCTGGCACCCTACTGGTGGCCAAATCCCGATACAGAAGATGGATTGCCTTGGGTTTGGAGGGATGGGGAAGTGAATCCATTGACTCGCGGTGATAATACAGATTTGGTGAGATTAAGAAATTTTTTAAATGCAATGGAATTGCTTTCATTTGCCTACTATTTCACGGATGATGAGAAGTATAGCGATAAGGCCATAGATTTGCTCAATATCTGGCTTGTAAACAGTGAAACAAGAGTCAACCCACACGCAAATTTTGCTCAGGGAATTCCGGGCATAAACACTGGAAGACAAATTGGAATTATTGAATTCTCCAGCGTGTATAAGGTGATTGTAGCTATGCAGATGATGGATAAAAAAGGAGTCCTTCCGACTGCTACAAAAATTGGTGTAAATGACTGGCTGAGTGAATGGTCTATTTGGTTAAGAACAAGTGATTTTGGAATACAAGAAAGTAATATGGGCAACAACCATGGTACCAAGTATGATTTTCAGGTACTAGGTTTATTACTCTATGAAGGCAATACGGCAGATGCCATTAAGTTGGTTAATGATTTTAAAACCAAACGAATAGCAAGTCAGATCGAGCCAGATGGTTCACAGCCGTCAGAATTGAGCAGAACCAGAAGTGTTACTTACTCCACTATGAATTTGTGGGGATTTACCCAGGTAGCCCAAATGGGTTGGCAGGTTGGTATCGATCTTTGGGGTTTCGAGACTTCTGATGGTCGCAGTATCAGACAAGCGTACGATTTTTTACTTCCCTATGTGCTTGGTAAAGATACATGGGAATGGGAGCAAATTACTCATAACGGTCCGGAAGAGGCTCTTAGAAGATTTACAAAACCGCTTTTCAGCAGAGCAGGTACAGTATTTCGTGAGGACCTGATTGCTCAAAGCGAAAATGCAGGCAATGGACTTTCCTATCTTGATAAGCTTTGTTATCCGCCTCGTGAGCAACTTTTTATTGAAGAGGATGGGAAAACTTATCTTTTTATCAATGTTAACCCTTCGCAGGGAACTGTAAATAGAAATCCTGATCAGTATCAATATGTGACTGGTGAAGAGGTTGTTATAACAGCTGAGCCGAATCCCGGCTTTAAATTTGTTAACTGGACAGGTGATATTGAAAGTGATTATAATCCGTTATCATTAAAAATGGATTCAAGCATCAGATTAACAGCTAATTTCGTACCAATATATACAGTTACCATCAGCGAAAATACAGTTAATGGTAACATTGAGATATCTCCCGATAAAGAATATTATGAAGCCGGAGAGTCTGTCACCTTTACCCCACATCCGGCACCTGGTTACATTTTTGGAAGCTGGTTTGCCGAAGGAGGTATAAGTGGTAACACGGTTCCTTTGGTTATCACCATGAACAGAGATATCGAACTGACCGCCCATTTTTCTTTGATAACCTATCAATTGTTTGCCACAGCAAATAACGGGACCATTACCAGGAATCCCCATAGTTTGGTTTACGCTGCCGGCACCCAGGTTGATCTTACAGCCATTCCCAATGAAGGATATCAGTTCACCCAATGGAGTGGATACGTTACTGGTGAAGACAACCCCATCACCATCACCATGGATTCAACGATTTATGTCACGGCCAATTTTGATATGATTAGCAGTAATGTTGATCAAAAGAGTGTGGGTAAGTTCAAAGTGTACCCTAATCCATCCAAAGGCGTTTTTGCAGTAGATATTGGCCAAAATGCATCCTATGCTGTGTATAATCTTTCAGGTGTGCGTTTAATCCAAGGGAAAGGATATAATTCTATTGAAATTAGCATGAAAGGGTATCCGAAAGGATTGTATTTATTGGAAGTAAAGACCCCTTACGGTGTGGCTATGGAGCGTATTGTTATTAAATAGTTATCTATGAAAAGCGCATCTCGTCATTGGGCAAGACAACAAGGATATGAAACGAAGTCTGGGCTTAGCCAAAATAGAAACTCCTGCCTGCCTCCAGGCAGGCAGTTTCCATTCGCCAGAGGCGGACTATTTAGTAAACAAATTATTTACGGATGAAAAAAAAACAGATTTTTCGATTCTTTTTTATATTAGTAATCCTTGCTTTTACCTCTGAGGCATACTCACAGGCGGTTTGGGTTGAAGATTTCAACTCACTAGCTCCGGGGAGTAATTGGAATGGACGTCAAGGGCAGGTAATTATGGAAAATGGAGGAGTTAACAACTCACAATGTGTGAGGGTTGAGTATGATATACGCCAAGATCCTACAGGAACAACAGTAAGGCAATGGAAGCAGCCGGTTCCTCCGGCATTGGAATATACACTGCAATACGATCTCTATTTTGAAAGCAATTGGAATAATAGTTTTGGTGGAAAATTTCATGGATTTTCACCTCAAACCCATGTTACAGGATGTAGAGATATACAGCCACACACATGGAGCGCCCGCATAGTTTTTAGAAACAGAGAGCCTCGCTTATATCTCTATCATCAGGGAAAGCCCGATGGGCAATGTGGCGATTCTTATAATTCTAACATGAGACTGCAAAAAGAGAGATGGTACTCAGTTAGTTATTATATAAAAGTAAATAGCAGCGCAGACAAATCTGATGGTGAGGCAAGATTATATATTGATGGCGAAGAGGTTGTTTCGACAACCAATTTAAAATTCCACGCACAGGATGGAGATCATACAAAAATTACAGACTTCTTTTTTAGTACTTTTCTTGTAAGAAACAGTACCGGACCAGTTGTTAGACGGGAATACATGCGTTATGATAATTTCGCAGTGATTCCTGGCAGGGTAATTCGGGAAAGCCCGGGAAGTGATGATGATTTAGTTTCCGGAAGACTACTAATTCTTGAGGTTGAAGACTCCAGAGGCTCAGTCATTAAAAGTCCGGATAAAGCAGTTTATGACGAGGGTGAAAAAGTGGTTTTAACTGCTGAGGCTAATTCCGGATTTCGATTTACAAATTGGACAGGCGATATAGTGAGTAATGAAAACCCATTGACTATTACTATGGACTCCACGATTAGGTTAACAGCCAATTTCGTCCCGGTTTATGCTGTTACCATCAGCGAAAATACAGTTAATGGTAACATTGAGATATCTCCCGATAAAGAATATTATGAAGCCGGAGAGTCTGTCACCTTTACCCCACATCCGGCACCTGGTTACATTTTTGGAAGCTGGTTTGCCGAAGGAGGTATAAGTGGTAACACGGTTCCTTTGGTTATCACCATGAACAGAGATATCGAACTGACCGCCCATTTTTCTTTGATAACCTATCAATTGTTTGCCACAGCAAATAACGGGACCATTACCAGGAATCCCCATAGTTTGGTTTACGCTGCCGGCACCCAGGTTGATCTTACAGCCATTCCCAATGAAGGATATCAGTTCACCCAATGGAGTGGATACGTTACTGGTGAAGACAACCC
>CAZHUP010000184.1:0-5338 GCA_964535495.1 uncultured Rhodohalobacter sp. | reverse complement strand
TTTGGTCTCTTTTGGAGCCTTCTATGGAGATGGCAGAATCTTTGGGTTTGATTAAATGGATACCGGCAACAACTGGATTTATTATTGGTGCGCTCACCATTCGTTTGGCAGATGCTTATGTGCCACATCTGCATTTAGGTCTACCTGAAGAGGAGGCAGAAGGGGTGCAGACCAAATGGCGCAGGGCTACGCTTCTTGTAATGGCTATAACACTTCATAATATTCCTGAGGGGTTAGCAGTAGGCGTCCTTTTTGGTGCGGCGGCATCAGGAGTGGATCCTACAGGCACAGCGACAGTAGCAGCTGCAACAGCACTGGCAATAGGTATCAGTATTCAGAACCTGCCCGAAGGGATGGCGGTATCCATGCCGCTAAGAGGGGAAGGAGTTTCCCGCTGGAAAAGCTTTAATTATGGACAGCTCTCCGGTATTGTAAACGCTCCATCTGCAGTTATCGGTGCACTTGCCGTGATAATCATACAGCCTGTTTTGCCATACGCACTTGGATTTGCTGCGGGAGCTATGATCTTCGTAGTTATCGAGGAGTTGATTCCGACGTCTCAACGTGCAGGGAACACGGATTTGGCAACCATGGGTACAGTGATCGGTTTTTGCGTCATGATGGTACTGGATATCACACTGGGCTAAATTTTGTCAGTTGATTTTTTCACCATCCTTGGAAGCCTGCTGAACAACATTTCCTGAAGTAAATGCATAAAACGGTGAAATAGGGTAGCCGGTTTTTCTCAGGGCTCTGGCTGTCCACTTATTAGACGTTCTTGGCAAGATGTAGAATCGATCCGACTCAAAAAACAGACTATTCCGGTATAGACCATCAGCGTAGTAAATGGGGCTTCCGTCGTCATCTTTTTTGATGGTTTGATCCACGAACTCACCCAGCTTATCAGCTCCCTCTTCTGTAATCTTGATTTCAACAATTGTACTGCCCGAGAAGTACATCTCAACCGGAATATCGAATCCCACAATCTGAATGGCACTTTTTGTGGGGAGCAGTGCAGCCCGCATCATGAGCCAAAAACCGGCATCCGGATCGGAGTAATATCTTGCATCTCCCCAACCGAATTTTAAAAATTTGGTATCTGGTAATTCAGAGTGTTCCGGTATTTGGTTTATCACATATTCTGATTCGATCGCAATGCCGGCATGCCATCCGTGACTGACAATGTAGACCGGCACGGTTCGAAGCTCCGAATCATCAGGATAGAGTTCTGAAATGGGCTTCAGGCAGCCGCTCAAAATCAGCAGGACAGATAAAAAAATGATTTTATCAAATAATTTCATCGACATTGAATTGTTGTTTCACATGTAAGTTATAAAATACAATTCTTAGGAAAGAGTGCTACTCGCGAGCGTTTTTAACAAGCTCTTTAAAAATATTTCTCTGCCTTTTGATCTGTATTAAGTACTCGGGGTGCCACTGTACTCCGATAACAAAAGGAAAGTCGGAATGTTCAAAGCCCTGTGTTATTTCGGTTTCAAGCTCCTTTGCTACCAGTTGAACGCCCTCTCCGGGATCGTGAATTGCCTGATTATGAAGTGCATTTACGTTGCAAACATCGGTACCCAATATCTGGTGCATTTTTGAACCCTGTTTTAGAGTGACTCTTTTTTTAGGGAAGATGGACGCTATTTGCGGGCGCTCTGTGTAAAATCCACTTATATCCTGATGCAGTGTACCCCTGAAGTGGACATTCATCAATTGCATACCTCTGCAAATTCCTAATACAGGCTTATTTTCACTTAGTGCATTTTCCAGCAGTTGTAGTTCAAGTTTATCCCTCTCAATATCAATCGGTGCGGTTTTGGTTGATCGGAAGTACCGTCCAATCCAGTAGATCGGGAAGAAAATGATCGAAAGAATCCATTCAAAAATGGTTCTTTTATTTTTTATTAAAACGGACTTCTCAATCCGTTCCTGCCCATATTTTTTAGGTTCAACATCTGCTCCCCCACCAAGAATTAATCCATTAATCTGCTCTACACCGGCAGGGTTATTCGGCGTAATTCTGAGGGGTTTACCACCTGCTAAACGAACAGAAAGGGCAGTGAAAAACCATGCTGCCCCGCCACCTTCATTTGGTCCGGTAACTCCTATGACAGGTCGATTTTTTCTAAACATCTCTCACCCATCTGTCCATAAGTTTAATCCATTTACTATCGAAGCGTATGAGAGTTTCTCTTTTCATTTTCAGATATGCTCTGGAATATTGATTTAAAGATTGCTCATCATTAGCGAGTGTTTCGACCAATACCCAGCGATTCCATTCCTGTGCCAAGGACCAGTTTTCATCTTCAAGTGAACAGTTCGGCAATCTGTAATGATACGTTGGCCGGGATGATGTGATCGTGTCTGATAATAATAATGAAGAGGTAAGCTCTTTTTCTAAAAACATAAAAAGCGGCAGCAAATCAAGTGGACGGTTACGGGAGTTGTCAAACTTAATATAGTCCCGGATCAGCTGATTCAGATCCGGTTTGTACATTGGATTAAGGATATGGATGATATAATCCTCCTCATATTCATTGATGTAGGGTGTAATTTGCCGGCTAATATTGATTTTTGAATTTTTACGAATCCAGGGATCTAGAAGCACATAAGCGCGTAAATGATTTAAAACAGATCCCACAGAAGCGTCTGCGATTTCCGGATTCAGATGGAGTCCAAACGCATAGATAAATGAACTCCCTGTTCCTTTAACTTTATGAGCGCGTAATTTATCAACCAATTTATTGAGCTGGTACATCTGAGATAGCTTCACAGGAGGGGTTATTATCTCGAATGGGACTACTGATGAGGCCAATCCTTTCAATGAGTCCTCCAGCGACTCTTTCTTTTTATACGTGCTGATATTTATACCGAGTTTATCAAACAACTCCTCATATTTTTTATCTCGTAAAAGCTGAGCGTCCAGCTCCAATTTAAATGAACCGAAGGCAGTTTGATTTACGGAGTAGATATAGGTCGACTCTCGCTTAATTTCCCCTCCATATAGAGATTGGATTATTTCGGAGGCAAGTTCCATGGAAATTCCGGTAAATTCGAACTCAAAGCCCACTCTTCTCTCTTTCCCCTGGGGATTTAGGGATATGGGTGGAGATTTAAATATATCTTTTTCCATTCATTCAGCTTTGAAACTTAGCTTATGGTACTAAAAAATAATTCTTGAATTGTAAGTTCCATCTGGTCAGAATTCAGTCTAATTATTCAAACGAAGTATGAGGGGATAATCATGATCCTGAGCAGGCTTTTCTCTCAGAAACTTCAGTTCAAATAGTTCTCCGCTTGCCCACGGTTCTACAAATTCATCATATGTTTTGGAACCCGGGTTACCACTTTGGCCGCCGGGGTAAACACCATAGCCACGTACACCATCAGGGTCGAGCTCAACAATCATTTTCCATGAAGGACCGTGACTCCCCCAAATTGCATTTATAGACTCGTTACTGCCATCTGTGAAGAGGTCAGAAATTCCCATTCCCGGAATCTGGCCCAAATGGTTGAGGTTTGTATTGTTATAATATCCCCATTTCCAATCGTCTCTGTTAGAACCAAATCTATTATTCAGGTTGATAACAGCTTGTTCGAGCGCAGGGTAGACTAAATCATAAAAAGTTTCTGTAATCTCAGTATCAGGATTGTTAAACCACGGCGAATCCGGATCATTGATAATTAAATCTACCGTAACATCTCGGTCCGGCTTTCGCATGGGAATTTCTGTACTGAATTTGCTGTCCCAAATCGCCTTGTAAAGTTCACGCCACCACTCTCTAAAGATTGCAGGAGCTATTTTTTCACCAATATTGTCGTACTGCCAGTTGCTCAGCAGGTCAAAAATTTCTTGTTTTGAAGTGTCTGAGTCTTCGAGATTGATTGCGTCTAATAGTAGGGGCAGTAATCTTTCAGCATGGTAACTGTGGGAGTCTAAGAACAGCTTTCTAAAATCTTCAACGGTTATGTTATCCATCTCTGCAAGGCGATTGTTAATTCTCCTTCCACGCTCAAAGGGAGCGAATGATTCACCTAAATAATAAGGGTATACTTCATCCGTAGGATACTGATTGGCTGCACTCAGAAATCCGCGCTCCGGATTTAAGGCGAATGGATTCTGCTCATACGGGATATAATCGACCCAGTCATATCGCGAATCGGCACCATCGCTAACGGTTCTTCCCTGAAACTCCCATTTTATCGGGAGTTTAGCTACGGTCTGAATAGCAATGTTACCGTCGGTATCTGCATAGTTAATATTCTGGGCAGGTGCTTTATAGGTTATAAATGCTTCTTTAAAATCATTGTAATTCTTTCCCCGGTTCAGTTTGTAGAAAGTGAGCAGCTCATTCGAAGGTTCATGAGCAATCCACTTTAATGCATGGTCTCTCTGTATGGTTTGAGTTACCGGCGTTTCTTCTCGGGTTTCGTAAACTGGACCGTGATGTGTAAAAAGAACAGTGTCCTGAACTACCTCACCGGATTTTGACCGAACTGTTTCAACTCTCTTCTCCACAGGAAGCCAGGATCCGTCGTGCAGATACTCTTTCCGATCATCATCTCTAAAGGTAATTTCGTACCAGTCCATTACGTCTGCACCTGTATTTGTTGCACCCCACGCAATATGATCATTAAAGCCGACAATGATGGTTGGCGCTCCCTGTAGACTTACTCCATATACATTTACGTCAGGGGTGTGTAGCTGTACTTCGTACCAAATAGATGGCATGCTCATATTCAGATGCATGTCGTTCGATAAAATCGGATACCCGCCGGCGCTTTTAGTTCCGTTAACAACCCAGTTATTACTTCCATTAAATGGGTGAGGCTGCCAAAGCTCAATTTCACGGGTAAATGTTGGCTGATAGAGTTGATCAGGCGTTTGTACTGAAGGCGTGTTGAAATTCCATTCAGTTCCAGGTGGAACAATAGGGTCCATCAAGTCTGGCCGTTTGCTCAAAAACTGATCTACAAACTCTTCCCCTAGATGAGCCATCGTATTGCTGGTTCTTACGTCTTCTGATCGGGCAGCAAGCATTTGTGTCATATATTTTAACAGAAGTGCTGTGTTAATCGGTTTCCATTCGGCCGGATCAACCCCTAAAATTTTGTACTCCAATGGATATTTCTCGTAGTTCAACGACTGTATGTACGTATTGACTCCATCTGCATAGGCCTGAATTGCGTTGGATACGATTGGATCTGATTTAATCTCTTCCATGGCGCGTTCTGCCCCGTAAACCATGCCAAGACGGCGTTGGTTTTTATCATATTCAATCAGGTCGTCCCCCATCCATTCGGCGAGATATCCCCCGGCTGCACGTATTTG
>CAZHUP010000183.1:0-5339 GCA_964535495.1 uncultured Rhodohalobacter sp. | reverse complement strand
GACGGGGAGTTTTGAACTGCGAATCACGACTGATTCTCCTGAAACCTGCAACCTGTAGCCTGTAAACTGTGGCCTGCAGCCTGCAGAAGGGGTGTTTCAAACCGTGTTTGTTAAGAAGTGCATTTCATAGATCGAATATCAAATCACTCCTCAAGATTCAACCTTAACCGATTCTAACGTTTTTCTATATAGATATAAAAAACGGCTTTTTTAATGGAATAATGAATGATTATGAGGTGTTTAAAACTGTCTCATTTACATTAGATCATTTGTAATGGATTGTATTTCATGATCTTATGTACTTACTTCTCCGAGATCATCTTGTACAGTACTTTATCGGATTAATTCTCAAATAATCTATCTCTCTATGGAAAAATGCTACAATTCATTTCTTAAAAAATATACTCTCTTGTGGAGCATGATTCTTTTTTCAGGTCTTTTCCTTTTTCAATTTAATGCTCAGGCTCAGCAAGCCGATCATCCCTTTTCGGTTGATCTGAATCTTGGAGGCGGACTTATTGGAAATCCTGATGTAAAAACAGCGTTTCAGCCGGAGGTTGGTTTTCGTTATCAGCCGGGCAGATGGGGTGTTGGCCTGGAATCGGGCTTTTTCTCTTTTGATCCGACCTACAACGCCGATCAATACCGCACCGGATTTGAACGATATACGGTAGTGGAGGAGTCGGCCGATAGATGGAACGCGTTTTACATCAATGCGGGTCCACGTTTTCGGTTTGGAGAAAACCTGCCGGTTCAGTTTAGTGCGGGGCTTGATCTGGCGCTTAGCTATAAAAATCCTCCCTCTCAACGAGTTGATTTCCACGATCCGGAAGGACATTTTGATGATACGCAATTTACCCTGGCTAATTATGAACCGGATGATGGCTATAGCAAATGGACGGCCGCTGTTCGTCCACAGCTTCAGCTGGAGTTCAATCCCTTTCGCAGCAACCGGATCGGATTTAATCTGAAGACCGGAATACAGCACGAACTGAGTGATCGTGAGTTTACCTATAGGGAGAGAAACCTGGAAGAGGTACGATTTGTGGACAGTGCAGGTGAAATGTTTTTTCAGTTTGAAAATGCGCCTGAAGTGGAGCGAACGGTATCGGCTCCCAAAACAAATTTCTTTGCAAATGCAGGGGTAAAGATCAACTTTGGTGGATCCGGCGCATCCACTACAAGAGCGCGAAGCTACTTCGAAGGTGACCAGCAGCGAACGGCAGCGGAATCACCAAATGATGATGACAGGAATACTATTGATGGAGTTCCTGTCGAAATCACCCATCAAGGAAGAATTCAAGGCGAATCCTATCAAGAAGACACAGACGATATCGATATAAACGATGATGCTATCGAAACCGCACAGGATTACAATTCAAGCCGTTCTAATAAACCGAATACGGAAGCAGCTCTTGATGACGTGGTGGCTGTAAAAATGAATGGTCTCACTGCTGCTGATAATTTTATCGATGAGATTATTGACGTTCTTGACCGTTGTGAGGATGAAGTTTGTGCACAGGTACGGTTGAATGCAGATGGGAGAAAAGATAAGAACCATCAAGTGAAACAGAGGCAAATTTCACAAGATCAAGGAATAGAAGATATCCACAGTATTGTGATGGAGGATGTGGTTTCACTTCAAAGGTGTGAGACGGATGTGTGCAGAGATGTGTTAACGAAAGAGATTCAGCTCCTGGAACACATGAACGTACTTATGAGTCTGGTTCAGACAGGAAAAGCTGCTGCCGCCCAGGATTACAACTCCAGCCGTTCCAATAAACCAACTTCACGTGCTGATGATATTGGTGACGATGGAGGAGGAGATGCCGGACAGCAGGTAGTGCTTATTACACTAGATGAAGATGGTAAAGTATATGCCTGGGGTGGTGCTCCTGAAGCTATCACTCAAGATGAAAATGGGAAATTGTATAGTTGGGGCAGAGCTCCGGAGACCGGTGCCGGTGGAGTTGAAGGTCTGGTTTATTCGTGGGGGGTCGCTTCCAGTGCCAGCCTCCGGGATGGAAATGGCGAGGTGTATTGCTGGGGTGACAATTCCAGGGCCAGCCTCCAGGATGGAAGCGGTAACGTATATTGCTGGGGAGGCAACACCAGATTAAGTGCCGACTCTTGTGAGGGGGATTCGTGTCCGCAGCAGGGTGATAATACCCTGTACCTGGCTAAAGAACTGGGCCTGGCCTCTGCAGGTGACGATATAGAAAACATCAAACAGGTTTTGGATCGTTGCGATGAAGGAGTATGCGGACAGGTGCGACTGAATGCCGACAAACGCCATGAAGGTGTACGTAAAGCTCAGGATAATCCTTCAGAGATCGATACTCATATTGAGGAGATCCGGGATATTGTGAGAGAAGATGTTGAATCGCTGGCACGCTGTGAAACGGATGTCTGCAGGGAAGTACTGGCTCTGGAGGAGCAGCTGCTTATTAAAATGAACCGGCTGAATGGAATGGCAAGGGTGGCACCTGCTAATGATTATAATTCAGTGCGATCGAATAAACGAAGATCTGAAAGATCGGATGGAAGTGGTGGTGAGGATTTACGTGAAGCAATCAGAATGGCAAGCATAATCAACCCGGCGGGAGTCATCATTTCAGCCGGACAGGTATTGGCGAGCTCTAATCCGGACAATCCACTGTATGAAAAAGCTCCTGATGTAGAAAATCCTCTTTTCGAAGGTGAGGCCTATAGTGGAGATGATGAAAATAGTAGTGATGAGAACCAGGATTCTTCAACGGTTCAGCGATATTCTCTACAGCCAAGTTCGTACTGCATGCAGCTTGGAACCAATTCACAGCAGGGGATGAGAGCAGATGCACAGAGTCATAATTCGAGTCGTAGCAACAGGACAGAGGGTGTTTCAAATCCTGATCTGGATGGTGACGGGTTTCCTGAAATCATGAAAAATGCTTCGTTTAGTATGAGCAAGCAGAGTGCAAGAGCCGCGAATGACTATAACTCCGTGCGATCGAATAAGCGCCGGTCCGAAATGTCGGACGATGGCGATGACGCGATTGATATAAACGACGACGCGATTGAAACCGCGAATGACTATAACTCCGTTCGATCCAATAAACGGCGGTCGGAAATATCGGGAGATGGCGATGATGTAATTGACATAAACGATGAAGCAACACGGTTCCATTTTGAGCTGGAGATAGATGATTCGGGTTCAGATAGAGGCGGGATAGTCTCAGATCAGGTTCTTAAAACTTTTTTTCAGACTGGAGATAAACCAACTGCCTCGCAGGCTGATCCATTAATAGATTCAATGGTTAACAAGCTGGATGATGCACAACTATCAGCCACCTACAGTATCAGCAAGCGCAGTGCCAGAACCGGTCGTGATGAAAACAAGGAAAGTCTGCTTGCACAGGAATCCGGTTCGCAGGATACTCCAAAACTTGATAGTGCGCCTTCAGATAACGTTTATCAATGGAGTTATGATCTGAAATCACTGGTTGATGGTGGGGAGTTTCCGGCAGGGACACTGACCGTTCTATTTACAGGAGGTGCCTGGCATTTTGATATGCAGTTCAACCCTGATTCTGATCTAGACGGATATGGAGACCTCATGCAAAACAGTTCGTTCAGCATCAGCAAACGGTCGGCGAGAACGGGTCGGAACCCACAAACGGGTAAGGAAATCAGGTAGCGTATGTCGCTTTAAAAACTCATCAGACGAACCGGTGAACTGCACACCGGGTTCGCCTGACGAGGAGTGATTTTTGTGTGAACCGTAAGCCATATATCGAATATCGTAATCAAAATATCATCCCTCTATTCCCGCATTACAAAATTTTTACTACATTATTATCTATTCAAGAGAGACGGCTGCTTGAGGAAATGGTAATCCTTTAAGAAAAAATGCCGTATGGGGAATCAGGATGATATTATCATTCGGCCGTTTGAGCCGGATAGCATGGAGTACACCGACGCAGAGTTTTATCAAATTCTCTGGATGAAGAACGGATTTGAACGGGTCACGATCGATGATCAATCGTTTGAGGGATGTGCAAATCTGATCTGTTTTTTGACACCGTCACGCTATGTAGTCATTAAACCGGGAGAACAGTTCGTTGGATGGAGGCTTCTCTTTACTAAGACCTATATGCGGGATATGATCAGAGGGAATCTTCGTATCAAAGAGGCGGAGTTATTGTCAGGATTCGGACAGATTCCAAAAATAATATTGAGCCCGAAAATTGGAGAACGTGTACATCACCTGGCTGAGATGATCGATGAGTTGAGTGGATCGGCTATTCCCAATCGGGATGAGGGTATCGCTTCACTGTTCAAAACGGTGCTGGTCTACTGCGACAGCCGCTGTAACATCCGTTTAAATGGAGAGTGTAATCCAAACGGTGTAAAGCTGGTGGCGGACTATAAGGAGCTGGTTGCTAAACACTACAAGACGATGCACAGGGTGAATCAGTATGCGGAGCTTTTGCATGTCAGGCCAAAGTATTTAAACCGGATGGTCCGCGAGGTTTTGGGCGTTACAGCAAAGTCACTGATCGTGGAACAGATTATGATTCACGCCAGGAGAGAGCTTAAGTTTACGGTCAGAAACGTGAAGGAGATTGCGTATGAGCTCGGTTTTTCAGAGCCTTTCCACTTTAGCAACTTTTTCAAAAAAGAGCTTGGCGCTTCTCCCACTGACTTCCGACAGATGTGACATTTATATATGGTTTCCCACCTTTTTTATATGGATAGCTCAAGCATCATCGCTCATATTTGAATTCGAAACTGAATTCCACCCGAATTAAAACGACAGATGAAAGCTATGAAGAGATCAGACTTTTTAAAAGTGGCGGGTGTCGGAGTGATGGCACCGTTTGCAACATTAAATACAGAATTGGTGAATCCCGGCAAGTTGTCACCCAAAATTGTTCGAAGTAGTGAAGGAAAGAAAGTAAATGTGCTGGGCGACAAGATGACGTTTAAACTGACAGGAGAGGAGACCAACGGGCACTACACGTTGATTGAGCAGAATAACGAGCCGGGAGTTGGAATCCCGCTTCATCTGCATGAAGATGAGGATGAGATATTCAGAGTGATTGAGGGAGAACTGGAGATTACGATCAGAGAAGAGACAACGGTGTTGAAAGCGGGAGATACAGCCTTTGCCCCGAGAGGAATTCCTCATACCTGGCGTGTAGTGGGGAATAAGCCTGCTAAGGTAGACCTTAGTTTTTACCCGGCAGGACTAGAGAAGATGTTTGAAGAACTGGCATCGTTGCCACCCGGACCACCGGACATGGAGAAGGTTACTGAAATATGCGGACGATACAACGTTCGGTTTGTTTGAAAAGGTT
>CAZHUP010000182.1:0-5360 GCA_964535495.1 uncultured Rhodohalobacter sp. | reverse complement strand
AAAGATCATGAACGTAGGTATACCCTCAGAAATAAATCCGCTCAAAAAAGTAATTGTCCATACCCCGGGGCACGAAGTGTCTCTTGTAAATCCGGTAATTAAAGATGAACTGCTTTTTGATGATATCATTTTCGAAAATGACGCAAAGCAGGAGCATCAGGATATGCTTAAAATATTTAAGGCGGCTATGCCGGATGATGGAGAAGTGATTGAAATCCTGGACCTGGCACTTCACTGTTTTCGGGATGAATCTATACGGGATGAATTTATTGAATTGATGATTAAAGAGCTTCCGTTTGAAAACATTCATACAATTCAATCAGACCTGAAGCAGCTGCCCGCTGAAAAACTTCTTCAATTTGTTGTTGAAGGATCAATTCCGCCAAAACGCTCATTTAACTTAAACCCAGCACCCAACTTGCTGTTTACGCGTGATCTTTCCGCTGTAGTCGGAGATCATATAATCTTATCCAGGGCTGCAAAAAAAGCTAGAGCACGGGAATTTCTTCTGATGAATATGATTGTGAAACATCATCCGCTGTTTGAAGAGGTGAAAAACAATACGATCAATATCAGTGGTCATCAATCCATCGAAGGTGGAGACGTACTTGTTGCCACTGATAAAATTGTGCTGATTGGAATGAGTGAGCGCACCTCGTTTAGCGGACTAATGAATGTTGCTGAGAAATTGATTGCTACTAATGTGGAACACGTATTGGCGGTTGATATTCCCAAACAGCGATCGTCCATGCATCTGGATACAATTTTCACTTTTGCAGACAAAAATGAGTGTGTTGTATTCCCTCCTGCAATTGAAGAACAGACTGATAATGTTGTGGATCTCTATGCTTCCGGAGATCAAGTACAAACCCGCAGATGCAAATCACTGAAAGATGCACTTGAGGAATTAACTGAACAGGAGTTTACTTTTATCAAATGCGGCGGTGACGAACAGATTAATCAATACCGCGAGCAGTGGACAGACGGTGCTAATGTTTTTGCCTTGGCGCCCGGTGTTATTGTTGGATATGGCCGAAACACAAAAACATTTGCCGAGATGGAAAATCACGGCTACAAAATGATGGATCAGTACGATTTTATTGATGAATTCAGCAACAAACCATTCGACTATAAAAAAGAGGGTAAAATAGCGATTAGCTTTCAGGGCCATGAACTGTGCCGTGGACGAGGGGGTGCTCGGTGTATGACCATGCCGGTTCTTCGTTCTCAACTTTAGTCGCATTAGAATCAAAATCATTTAACAGGCTATAATTTGTCATTTCCCCAGTACAACATTCCTCAGGAAGAGAAAACTGACATTGAACCGGTAAAGAAGAATAATCCTTCTCTATGGACAATGGCCAAGCACTTTCTGCTATTCATTGTTACTTTTTTATGCGTTACTTTTGTAGGAATATTCTGGGTTGGCCATACGGCAAACGCAGAGTCCTACTGGGAGATGTGGCCACAGGGTGCTCTGTTTGCCGTTTTGCTGCTCGCATTCTTAGCCACTCACGAATTTGGTCACTATTTTGCGGCTGTTTACCACAACGTAAAAGTTACGCTACCCTATTTTATCCCTATTCCTCTCGGAATCGGTACAATGGGCGCAGTCATTAAAATTGAAGAGCAGATTCGGGATACCAAAAAACTGTTTGATATCGGCGTTTCCGGACCTGTTGCCGGCTTTGTGGTCTCTTTAATCATTTTAATTTATGGATTCTCTACACTTCCTGACCCATCATATATAGAAAATTTTGCCGGGCATGAAGATGTGATCGCTCATATTCAGGAAACGGGTACTTTTCCGGATGAAGCTCCTGAACCTCAATCCGAAGAAGCTGCCACAATTTTAATAGGCGATACCATTCTCTACACTTTTCTGGCCTCATTTTTTGATAATGTGCCTCCTATGTATGAGATGTACCACTATCCATTCCTTTTTGCAGGATGGCTGGGCCTCTTTTTTACAGCTTTGAACCTTACACCGGTGGGTCAGCTGGATGGCGGGCATATACTCTACTCTTTAATCGGATATGATAAACACCAAACAGTGGCGCGGATCAGTTTTGGTTTTATTACTGCTTTAGGTGGAATAGAGGCAATACCCTTTCTCTTTTTAACTATTGAAGAGTGGTTCCCCGGTTATGGACACTCCTCACTTTTAATTTGGGCTCTCGCTTTACTTTTCCTTATGCGAAAAGGATTTCATGGAGAACATAAATGGATTGCACCGGTTTGGGGTTTATCACTCATCGTTTCCATTGCATATCTCTATTTTTGGGTTGGAAGTTTTACCCAGTCCGGATCTTTGATATGGGTTGTATGGAGCTTTTTTCTCGTATATTTTGTTAGAATTGAACATCCGCCAGTAAATTATGAGCATTCTCTTTCACCCGGAAGAAGGCGTCTGGGCTGGATCAGCATGGTCATATTTTTGCTCTGCATCAGCCCTACACCTATCTATTTTGTCAATTAAAAAAGAATAAAACAATGCTTAAAAAACTAATTACACTTCTACTTCTGGCTACACTCATCTCGTGCAGTAACGGAGAGGGAGATGTTGAAATTGATCCTAATCTAACTCTATCGCAACAGATCGATCGTATGATTGATCAAAACAGATATGAAGCTGCTTTGGAGCTATTGCAAGAAGAGGATCCCCAGAATCCGGATACTCGTTTTTTACTAGAAAAGACACATTTAAATTATGGTCTGCACAGTATGAATACGTTTGATGAGACTGAGATGCGGACTCGCATGAACAATGCACTGCTTCAGTTTGTGGAAGTACTTAAGCTCAATCCGGATAATCAGATAGCGAGAGAGCAAATTCATCAGATTATGGATATCTATTCAACGATACCTGATCGCCAGCCAGATCCTGACGTTCTGGAAGCTCTGCGGGAAGTTGGCTTCGATTACTAATCTAACGTCTGAACTTTGATATCAAACCAACTTGCTGGTACCTTTAGAAGTGATCGTTTTAATATTTAAAACAGTAGAAACCTTTGGCTAAAAAAGAATCCAAAAAAAACGCTCCTCCTAAAATAGAGAATCGAAAGGCTCGTCACGATTATCACGTAGATGAAACGTACGAAGCCGGTGTTGTACTGAAGGGAACTGAAGTAAAATCGATTCGGGAAGGAAAAGCGAGCCTTAATGAGGCCTTTGCTTACTTTAAGAACGGAGAGATATGGCTAAAGAATATGTACATCAAACCTTACAAGTTTGGTTCATACAGCAACCATGATGAGCGACGGGAGAGAAAGCTTCTTTTTAAAAAACGTGAAATCCGGGAAATCGACAAGAAAATGCACCAGAAGGGATTTACCCTGGTGCCTCTCAAGCTATATTTTAAGGGAGGATATGCAAAAATTTTAATGGGGCTTGCCCGCGGTAAGAAACAGTACGATAAGCGGGAAGATATCAAACAAAAAGATGTGCGCCGGGAACTGGATCGAAAAATAAAAGGCTCCTATAAAGTGAATCTCTAAAGCAGTTCTCCTAATTTTAGGCATAAAAAAAGGCTGTTGTTCATCACAACAGCCTTTCTTGTAAAATAACTGAATTAAATCAGATTTGATTACTCGTCTTCAAGTAGAGCTTCAACTCTTGCTCTGAGATCTTCATCCTGCTGAGCAGCCATCACAATATTTTGGTATCGCTCGATGGATAACCCATTATCTTCAATTTTTTCAATCATCTTTTCATCTGTATCAGACTGAATTTCCATGAGAGTAGGTTGCAGTGTTTGCAGTTTAGCCATCTCTTCGTCAGTAATATTAACCTGGTCGGCCATCTGCGGATTTTGCATAGCCATCATCATCTGCTGAAAACGCTCAAACGTAATATCTTCTTCTTCAACGGCTTCAGCCATTTTTTCCTGAGCTTCAACCTGTATAGGGCCCAGTTCATTGATCGCACTGGCAACTTTCTCTATTTCTTCATCACTCACCTCAGCAGATGTAGGCAGATCCGGCATCTGTTGTTGTGGAGGTGCTTGTTGTTGCTGCACTTGTGCAAAAAGTGAACCTGCTCCAAACAGGATTGCTATCAGTGCGATACTTATACTTTTAAAAAACTTCATGTAGTCTGTCTGTTATTTATTATTGATTATTCTAGGTCTATAACCTAAAATATTGGTTTTTATTATCCATTGACTTCTCATTCAAAATCTTCTTTTTTCCATCCAATAACAAAAAAGGCTACCAGATATAACTCTAATAGCCTTTAAAATTCGTAAAGATTTCCTATAAGCCGAATTCTGTATCCCGATAAATCGGAATGACAATCATTTATCTAGGCTTCGGATCGCTCCGAAGCTCAAGCGTTCTACCCGGCTGTATTGCGACGAGAGGCGCACAGCCTGCGTGAACTTGCACCCCGTGAGGTTTACCCTGCCTCCGGGCATCACTGCCGGAGCGGTGAGCTCTTACCTCACCTTTTCACCATCACCACGCCAGCGGCGTGGCTGTCTGTTTTCTGTGGCACTGGCTGTCCTCTGTTAAAGAGACCTTCCTGTTAGGAAGCACGGTTCTCGTTGGTGTTCGGACTTTCCTCATCCCGACACGTCGGGAAGCGATTGTCCGGAAATCTTCACTTTAATTCGATTAATTAATAACGTTTAGAGTTGCTGTAAACGTATAACTATCAAAAATCTTAAAGAGAAAGTTTTTCCTAAACTTTCAGTTGTTTCTTCGCTTCTTCAAAGAAGGAGGGATCTACAACAATTCGCCCGCTGTTTTCATCAATGATGACTTTATTCTTCCTGCGAACTTCTACCTGTGTTTGAGGCGGGAGGGCCATTCCGTGAGCGGCTCCCCTGTCCATCGGAACAACAGCCATTCCGTTTGCAAGTCCATCTCTTAAACGGTTGTAGCTTCTTACAAAGCGATTGTCAAGCTCTTCTTCGAGCTCCTCCCGTTTTTCCAGAAGCTTCTCTTCTTCCTCTTTAGTACTTGCAACTACCTTATCAAGGTTCTCTTTTTTATCAGCGTGAAGCTCTTCAGTATCTTTGAGTTTCTCTTTATTCACCTCAAGCTCTGCCTCAACCTCTTCCTGTCTTTTGGCAATTTCTACCAGCCTTGATTCAGCATTTTCGACAAACGTTTTCTGCGCTTCAATCTCTTTGGTTAAAGCATCATACTCACGATTATTTCTAACTGTAAGCTGTTGCTCCTCATATTTTTTGGTCTTTTCTAAAGACTCTTCGATTCCTACTTCCAGCTTTTTCTTTTCAGATTTTAAGCTATCAGCTTCCTCTTCGAGCTGGTTGATACGAGCGTTATACCTGTTAATATTAGTTTCGATATCCAGAATTTCTTCGGGAAGATCTCCGCGAAGCTGTCTGATTTCAT
>CAZHUP010000181.1:0-5380 GCA_964535495.1 uncultured Rhodohalobacter sp. | reverse complement strand
GATGGATTTCTTGCGGTTTATCGCAATCGAACCGAGGATGAAATCCGGGATATCTACATTTCACGCTACAGTTTGGAAACAGGTGAGTGGAGTGAGCCGAAAGCCGTTCATAATGATCAGTGGAAAATCGGAGCATGCCCTGTTAACGGACCCAAAATTGTTGCTGATGGAGATCGGGTAGCTGTTGCCTGGTACACGATGGAGGAGAATGAATCACGGACTTACCTGATTCGATCCGATGACGGCGGGGAGACATTCGGTGAGCCTATTCTGATAGCCGGAGATCGATCAACAGGTCGTGTCGATTTAGTGATGATGGAGAATGGTACTCACTATGTTAGCTGGCTACGGCATCGTGGCGAAGTGGGAGACATAATGCTCACACAAGTTGATCCGGCCGGAAATGTGAAGGATCCTATTTTGGTGGGAGTGACCTCACCATCAAGAACCAGCGGTTTTACACAGGTGCGGGCAATCGAAACCGGTCTTCTACTGGCCTGGACGCAAACCGAACCTTTGATAAGGGTGCGTAATGCGATTGTACCATTTGAGGCATTCAATGATCCGGAATTGTAATAGATTGTTTTTCAACTTGTCTTCAGCAGGAGAACCATTATTTTAGTATGAAACATTAATTTAATCGAAATCATATGCTCAAAGATTCTACCAAACTTATAATTTTTATTATCATGTCATCCCTTTTAATGGGATGCGCTTCCCTTTCTGCACAGACAGACCGGGATGATTATCGCCAACAGGCTATCGAAATTCTTGAAAGCGTGCCGCTATTTGACGGACACAACGATGTGCCCTGGCAGTATAAGAACCGTGTAGGCTATAAATTTTCTGAACTTGATTTTTATGACACCACCCATCTGGATCGTCCTATGCATACCGATATTCCACGCTTGCGGGAAGGCCGGGTAGGTGCACAGTGGTGGTCAGTCTATGTATCGGCAAATATATCTGAGCCGGAAGCTGTAAAGCAGACACTTGAACAGGTTGATTTTGTTCACAGGATGGTTGAAAAATACCCCGATCATTTTGAGCTGGCCCTAACAGCGGATGATGTGGAGCGTATTTTTGCAGATGGTAAAATTGCATCTTTGATCGGAATGGAGGGAGGTCACTCCATCAACAATTCACTGGCTGTACTGAGAATGTTCCATGAACTGGGTGCCCGGTATATGACAATTACACACGGACGCACCCTCGATTGGGCCGATGCTGCCGGTGATGATCCTCAACATGACGGGCTGAGCGAGTTTGGCGAAGAAGTTATACGAGAGATGAACAGGCTGGGCATGGCTGTGGATCTGTCGCACGTTACTCCGGCCACCATGAAAGACGCTATCCGGGTTACCGAAGCACCGGTGATGTTCTCTCACTCCAATGCCAGGGCAGTATCAAACCACCCAAGAAATGTTCCCGACGATGTGCTTCATTTACTTCCTGAAGTAGACGGGCTTGTGATGGTCACATTTGTGGAATCATTTACGTCTGAAGAGCTTCGCCGTTGGTATGCCGAGCGTAACGGAGTTCGGGCAAAAATTGAATCGCTCTATGCCGGTCAGCCTGACGTGATTCGGAAAAAAATGCAGGAGTGGATGGATGACAATGAGATGCCAAAATCCACACTTGAACAGGTCGCCGATCACATCGACCATATCCGCGATGAAATAGGTGTGGATTACATCGGTATTGGCGGTGATTACGATGGGATTTCTTCTCTGCCACTTGGATTGGAGGATGTGTCAACCTACCCGGATCTGTTTGCAGAACTGCTCAGAAGGGGCTATAGTGAAGAAGATCTGCGAAAAATTGCCGGAGAAAATATGCTTCGTGTGATGCGTGGTGTTGAAGCAACAGCCGAACGACTTCAAAATGTGCGTGGCCCATCAGAAGTTCTGATTACCGATTTTGAATAAAATTTAAAAAATAGAAATTAAATTCAAAGGCGAGTCCTAAACGGCTCGCCTTTTCTATTTTAAACCATTCAGACCTAAAGTGTTTATAAGCATTGAATTGGAGTAATTTTGAATTTATAATACATTCTACTTGTTGGGCATGATGTGATAGAGAGTATTAATGAAATTGAGATGAAAAATGAATCCATTCAGCGAAAATAATGGTGAAGTACACGAAAATGAACGAGTAAGAGAGCTGCTTCGATACAATATTCTGGATACACCTGACGAAGAAGAATTTGATGATATCACTAAGGTGGCCGCTTACCTGTTTGACGCTGACACTGCTATGATAAATTTTTTGGATCACGACCGCCAGTGGACTAAATCTAATATTGGATGGCAGGTGAATGATATCCCAAGAAATAAAAGTGTCTGTACCTATACCATTCAAGAGGGAAAGTATATGGTAGTAAATGATTTATCTAAAGATGATCGGTTTAAGGATTATAGTTACGTAAGCTCAAAGAGATTCCAATTTTATGCAGGAGTGGTATTGCAAAGCAGACATGGATATAAAATCGGCACTATTTGTGTGCTTGACAGTAAACCCAGGGAGATTAATGACAAAGAGCTGGAAGTGCTGCAAGTACTTGGGAATGCCGTAGAGTCCCAGCTGGAGATCAGGCTTAAACGTGAAGAATTAATAGAGGAGCATAAAAAGCTTAAAAAAACTACCACTTTTCTGCAGAATTCTGCAGATATCATGATGATTATCGACCCTGAAAATCTGGAAATTGAAGAGGTCAATGGAGATATCAGAAATCTGCTCGGTTATGATGCTGAAGAGATGAACAGTACAGCGTTAGCCGATTATTTAATGGATGAAAGGTTTAAAAGAGAATTTGTAAAATGGGTTAATAACTCTACTAAGGAGAAATTTTCGGAAGAAGCTGAATTTGTCACTAAAGATGGCAATCAATTGTGGTTACTGGTGACGGTGACTAAAGAGAGGGGACAATTCTTTGCAACGGCAAGAGACATAACCCGCCGGAAACGGGCTGAAAAACGATTCCTCAAACAATTGCGATTTACCGAAGACATTCTCGATCACCTGCCAGGTACATTTTTCCTCATAGACAGCAATGGGAAAATGAAGAAGTGGAACAGTAATTTAGCAGAAGTATTAAATTACACCGATGATGAGTTGAAAAATAAACAATATCTGGAGCTCGTAGCTAAGGAAGATCGCCGGAATGCACAAGAGTTATTTGATCAAGTTATTACGGAAGGATATACAAAGAAGGAACTAAAGATACTTTCCAGGGATGGTGAGATGATACCGTATCTGTTGGTGAGTTTTAAGTATGAGGCGGATGACGAGGAGTATGTGATAGGCATTGGTGTTGATATCACAGAAGAAAAAAAGGCGCTGGAAGAGACAAAACACAAAGAGAGAAAATTACAATCTTCCCTAAAGGAAAAAGAGGTGCTACTGAAAGAGATTCATCATCGCGTTAAAAATAACCTGGCAATTGTCAGTGGCCTGTTTGAACTTGATATTTATAATACAGAAGATGAATATGTCAAATCGGTACTTATGTCCAGTCAGATGCGCATCAAGTCGATGGCGCTGATACATGAATCTTTGTATTCCCACAGCGATTTCGCCGATATACATATTGGGAAGTATTTGGAAGAGTTGACTTCTACGCTTTTAGACACTTTTACTTCAGAAACTGAAAGTATAAAACTTGAATTGGATGTAGAAAACCTGAGCCTAAATATAAACCAGGCAATACCATTAGCACTGTTGATAAATGAACTTGTTATCAACGCCTTGAAACACGCTTTTCCTGATGGGAGAGAAGGGGAAATAGGCATTACGCTTCGTGAAAATGATGATCTGATCAATTTATGCGTAGCGGATAGTGGAATTGGTATTGATCCAAGGGTGGATATTGACAATCCGGAAACACTCGGTTTAACACTGATCATGAATTTTGTTAAACAACTACAGGGAGAAATGAAAGTGGTCAGATCGGAAGGCACTTCGGTTAACATATCCTTTAAAAAAGAGCAAATCAAAGGGTCAAGCGCCGGTTATATACCAGGCAGTGCATAAAAAGTTCGCCTTATCTTTTTTGAACCATATACAAAGCTATAGAGTTATTACTCTATAAATCAAACCCCACAGCAGTAGATATGGCAAAAGGCAGTGACAAGCTTCAGAGAAATGTTTATGAGTTTATTACTGAGGATGATGATAATGCATGTGAAGACATACCGGAGAGTGCATGCAAAGAGGCTCCCGGTAATTTTTTTCTAAACGCCTTAAATGGAGCTTCTACTAAATTGGCTGAACAGATTGCAAGCCCCGGTTTGGTTTTACCGTGGCTGCTATCTGCCTTGGGAGCTCCGGCTTCTTTTAGCGGATTCCTGGTCCCCCTGAACAGAGGCGGATCACTTTTGCCGCAGCTTGCCATATCGGGCCGAATCAGAAAGTTCAATATCCGAAAGTGGTTCTGGGTGGGTGCCGGAATCACTCAAAGTGCGGCCCTTCTGTTGATGGCTCTGGTAGCCTTTTTTATGACCGGTTATTTAGCCGGCATTTTGGTTCTCCTGCTTTTAACGATTTTCAGTATGGCGAGTGGAGTCGGATCAGTTTCCTTTAAGGATGTGCTTGCAAAAACCATCCCTAAAGGAAAACGGGGAACTTTGCTTTCAATTCGGGCAACTGTAGGCGGTGTATTAGCTTTGGGTGCCGGGTTCGTAATTCACAGATACATAGGGGATGGTGAGGATGCCGGACTCTATGCACTTCTACTGGTTTCTGCAGCGATTTTATGGTTCTTAGCCGCGGCTCTGTTTCTATTCATCAAAGAAGAAAAGGGAGCAACAGACGGATCACGCACAGCATTAAAAGAGGCGAAAGCAGGGTGGAACCTGATTCAAAAGCAGCCGGCATTTGCACGATTTATTGTTGCACGTGCACTGCTGCTGAGTGTGATGCTGGTCATTCCATTTTACTCTATTTTTGCACGGGAGGTTACCGGGACCGAAGTGAGCAGCCTGGGAATTTTTGTAATTGCAAACAGTCTGGCAATGGTCACAAGCAGTTACTTCTGGGGACGCTTTGCGGATCGGTCCAGTAAAAACGTAATGGCTATGGGTGGCGCAGTAGGATTGATTGGCGGATTGATCGCACTCAGCTTTTTAATTTTACCGGATGGATGGCATACACCTTTGGTATTTTCTACAGTCTTTTTAGTGGCCGGGTTTGCTCACGCCGGCATTCGGATGGGAAGAAAAACATATTTGGTTGATGCGGCCCCCGAAAAAGATCGTCCGCTCTATGTTGCAGTAAGTAATACGCTTGTAGGTGCCATCACTGTGTTGTCTGCAGTACTAGGTTTTGGCGCAGATCTATTTGGCGTGGCCTGGCTGATTGGACTGTTTCTGTTTTTGATGGG
>CAZHUP010000180.1:0-5383 GCA_964535495.1 uncultured Rhodohalobacter sp. | reverse complement strand
TGGAAGAATTGATGTGATTTAGGCCTTGTTATTAATTAGTTTGGAAGAACTTTAACTACGTAGTACTTCTAATTGCCACCCTTATTTGTACTGTTAGTTTATTTGGATTAAAAAAATATGAATCTATATGAAAATTAGTGTTATTACAATCTCTTTCAATAATGCAAAAGATATTAGGCCAACTTTAGAGTCTGTAATAAATCAATCTTATGACAATCTAGAATATATAGTAGTTGATGGCAAATCAACTGATGGAACTACTGATATAATAGAAGAGTATTTAGAAGATATTGACATATTTATTTCTGAATCCGATGAGGGCATGTACGATGCAATAAATAAAGGAATTGAATCATCCACCGGTGACATAGTGGGCCTGATACATGCTGGTGATCAATTAATCAATACCCAGGTACTTCGTAAAATTGCTGAACACTTTACTGGAAATGAAATTGACGCTTCTTACGGGCACAGTATTATTGTAAACAGCAGTAATTCACCGGTAAGAGTGAATAAGAGTCCCGAGTTCAGAAAATCACTTTTCAAATTTGGCTGGATGCCCTCCCACCAAAGTGTATACATTAAGCGGGAAGTTTTTGACAGGCTAGGACTATACCGAACCGACTTTGGAGGTGCCGGTGATTACGAATTCATTCTGCGATACTTCTATTTTAATAATTTGAAAATTAAGAGGCTTGATGAATTTATTGTAAAGTTTGCACTGGGAGGTGAAAGTACCACCGATTATCACAAGGTACCCAAAAGGCAAAAGATCCATGTTAAATGCTGGAAAGTAAATGGTGAATCCCCGCCATTTTATATGGTACCTGTTAAGTTATTCCGAAAAACCAAACAATTTGTACTTGCTGCCTGGTACAGGTTTACGAAAAAACATGAAAAAGTGTACAGTATGTAGATGAAATCATGAAAAAAGAACCGGTAATACGATTTGCAGAGAATTCTGAAAGGGACCAGGTGCTTGACCTGTTAAATTCAGTTTTCTGTAGTCAGCAGCGAACGGATTATAAAAGAGATGACGCATACTGGAATTGGAAGTTCAGGAATAGTGTATTCGGATCGTCTATATTAACTGTTGCTGAAGATTCCGGGAAGATTGTAGGAGTGGATCATCTGTGGCCATGGGAACTCTGTTTTGAGGGTGGCATATTTAAGGCGGTTCAGCCCTGTGATACAGTTGTGCATCAGGACTATAGAGGACGCGGATTGTTTAAAAAAATGAGAAGTTTTGGTTTAAAGGAAGCTAAAAAAAAAGGATTCAGGTTAGCGTTTAACTTCCCCAATGAGAACAGCCTGCCGGGCAACCAATCTCTTGGTGCAACATACCTGGGAAAAATCAGTTGGTGGGTCAGAATTTTGAGGCCCTTACATTTGCTTGCAAGCAAAATATTTGATTTGAAAGCGTCAGAATTGTTATTCCCCAAAGAGTATCAAATAGACAGTGAATATCTTGATAATCTTTCTCGTTCAGTTGAGGCAAATGATAGATTCATACAAATTCACCGAACCTATGGATTTCACCAATGGAGATATTCAGAACACCCGACCCGCAGGTATGGAATGGTAAAAATAAGTGAAGGCAGCAAACAGGGAGCCATAATCTTTACAGTTGTGCAAAATGGTGCAAGTTTGGAGATGGTTTGTGTCGATTTTGTTGGAGATATCTGCCGTCAAAAAAAGGTAATTCGATCATTAAAATCTGCGGCAAAAAATATGAACGTAGATTTTATTGCGGTTATGAATAACGATCTTTTTAAAATCAACAGGCTCTGGAAGTATAAGTTTATGAAAAAGAGGTTGAAGAATATGGTTGTTTTGCCCCTCAATTCAGAACGGCAAGAGCAGTTCTGTTCATTTGAGCGCTGGAGTATGGTAGCGGGGCTACATGATTCTATTTAGTTGATACTTTAAAAACGTTTAAGTATCTGAAAGTATTGATAATAAAATCAGCCTACTATTGAAAAATCACAAGATAAATGATATGGTAAAAAACTTGCTGATTATGAAATGATACTACCTCAATTGAAACTAACGCGATTTATAACAACCCTTGCTCTCCGATTTTATCACACTTGACTACGAACTGGTAAGTTAGGCCCACAAGATTTTCTGGACATAAATTGAAGAGCAGTTTACACGTATTTAATCTCATACCGACCAAGACTATATGTGGTGGGTGGCCCTGCTTTATTTAGCCTGGATGCCGTAGAAACTTTTTTGGTAAGTACCGTAAGTACCATTTTGCCTCTTCGTTTATATTTGGCTGACAGAATTCCTGAGCTGCTTTACTGCTTTCGCATTGTATATCTTCTTAAAAGTTCTGCCAAAAATTCTAAAAAATAATGGAATACGCCATCCCATACCGTCTTCATATGCGTTAACGCATGGATTACATGAACCACAAGGAAACTTTCCAAAGTAAGGCCGATGACAAAACCAGGTCTTTTTCATTAAACCTGTCCAGTTCTCTTTTTTTGATATTTCAGCCATATCCTTTTTTGAATACTCAAGAATTGGAAATGAAAAGTAATTAAAAAGGATGTATTCAGGCGTGGAAGAGTATATGTCATTTATCAAATAGGTTTTTCCCGTTTTTTTTATAAAAGGCTTAATAACTTTATGCGTGTTTGTATCTGCTTCAATTCCCATCTCCAATTTGTTAAGATTATATTGTTTTGCAAAGCTTGCCAACCATACATATTGTTTCCCGATATATCTATTTTGCATTATCGTGAAAAAAGAATTAACAATATTTTTATCCAGTACAACTTCTGAGGCATTAAATATTTTTAAAGGTAATAACAACTCTTTAGTGTATGAATAATTTTCAGTTAGCTGATTTCGAATGGACTGTACTACCTTAAGTTCCTTTTCTGTAGATCTGCGGACAGGCAACTCATCAATATCTGTATTTTCAGAGGGAAACTTTAAATAATAGGGCTGAACAATCTTTTTTTCGTTTATAAGTAACTGTATTAACCTGAATGTAGAATCCCAACCACCAGTCCATAATAGTTGTATTGGTTGATAGTCTTGAATATTCTGCTCTTTAATTCTTTTAATTCTATCTCTATTCATATTTTACAATTGGTTTCCAATCATGTACAGCTATCTATGTATAATATTTTAGTTGCTATACTATTTTCCAATTTCTTACATCAAAGTAACACAGTAAATATTCTATTTTTATAAATTAAAATCACTCTCTGAAATTAAATAAGTGAATTCTAATCGTAATTTTCAAGTGTCTACTCAATTACTAATTTTTTATTATTGTGCATAATTAGAACTCTCATAATATGTTTCCAGGTTTTGATAATACTATACCACGATTCAACTATTCCGTTTTCATTTAAATTGGAGTAATCACGATTAAGCAGATAGTTTTATGCTTTTGAAAATAGAAGGAATACAATGCCAAAAAAACGTGCACCCTATCATCAAGAATTTCGGGATAAAATCATCGCGTTAGTTTTTAGTAGCCGTTCTTTTGTAGAACTAACCATCGAGTTTGAGTTATCTAAAAAACCATTCGTAACCTGTTTCAAACAAGCTAAGTTTGAAAGGGAAATGCACTTTGATGGGCTCAGAACTAAAGTAAATCAAGAATTCAGACAGACTGTTTAAGAGAATCGACCCTTTAGAACAAAAGCGATTTTTGGCAAAAGTAGCTGACTGCTTTTCTCGGAGACCGGAGCAGCACCACAAAAAACTTCGAATTCGTTTAAGCAAATCAGACCGAATTCCCATCATACACTTTTACAGCTACTTGGCGTCTCCACCAGTGGTTTCTCTGCTTGGTGCAATTGAAAATGTTTTCATTCAACCGAAAATAAAACTAAAGAACCAATAGTTGAATATGATCCTATCATGCAGTCTGTTTGCAAACAGCATCATGAACTTCTAAAGATTAATCCAAACACACTGAACAGATCAAGAGCATTTACTTTTCTTAATGAGTATGAAAATGTAATAGGAAAATTATTTTATTCGTAATTCAGAACTGGCGAGGCCGGTGTAGATAATTCCTCATCTTGCGGAGGAATATAAGAGATAAATATGGGTGGTTCTTTACACGAAGAGTTTCATGACGTTTTTTAGAAATTATGAATCTATTCTACCGGTGTCTAGAATTTTATTTAGATTATTTAAAAATCTCTAATTATGAAAGTGTTAAAAAAGCTTGCAATTTTACACTAAAGTGAAACTTATTGGTTAGAACATTGCCATTGATGAGTAGCCGTTGTGATTGATTGGAATGCCCGATATACTGTGATAATTTATCCAAAAGCAGATTTGGGCCTCCTTGTGAGAAGGTGCACAGGTAAATTTACGTTTGGTAGCAAATATTCATGTTAGTTTAAGCGGATTTAGTTACTTAAGATATAACGACAAGAGACTCTAAACTTAAAAACATGTATAAAGTAATAGTTAAGAATCTTATACCCATCTTATTATGCATAATAGCATTTATTCAGATACACAAGGTTTATACTAAAGATTTAACCCCCTGGAAAGGGGGTGGTTTTGGAATGTTTGCTATGATAGACAGGATGGAAAACAGGCCGGTTCATATAAACTTATGGTCTTCCGGAGAAGAATACTTTGTAAACCCCCGGGACATACTTTCAAATGAAGACTATTATCGTATTAAATCTCTCCCCGATAATGATGCTTTGGATAGGCTGGCCTCTGACATCCTGGGGAAAAAGTGGATTCAGAAGGAGAAAGCCGATAAGTCCGAAGTATATTCGTATCTGAAGCTATACAATAATTCTGAATATGGTTCTCTTCAGAAAACTATTCCGGCAGATTCAGTAACCATAGAAGTATTCAGGCTTAAGATGAATATTCAAAATAATGAAATTAGTTTAAACAGTATCATTCATCTTAAAAAGGCAAATAGTTTATCAACGTATAGATAAATCTTCATGAAATCAGTAATTAACAGATTATATCATTCACTTGAGGAGCTGCATAATAAATACCTGCGCGACAGATTATTGGAACTTACGGTGATGATGAGTTTAATTACCGTTCTTTTATTTATGCAGCATTCCCGCTTATTGATGGGAGTCATTATTCTTCTAATTCCTGTAGCCATTCTGTTCAAAGAAGTCGCATTATCTCGTCTGTACTGGCTTCTGCTTTCCTTATTAATGGCGATAGGATTTCTTCCGCTATATTTTACTGCTGATAATCATACATTTTTAACTCTCTACTGGATATTTGCAATTGCATTATCGCTCTGGTTTACAAGCAGCTATTCAGTGTTGTCTTATAATTCGCGTATTCTTATTGGACTCTGTTTTTTATTTGCAACATTCTGGAAGTTAATGTCTCCGGAGTTTTTAGCGGGTGACTT
>CAZHUP010000179.1:0-5385 GCA_964535495.1 uncultured Rhodohalobacter sp. | reverse complement strand
ACAGTACCTTCTAAAGCAGCTTCTTTTGCGGCTTCAAATTGAGGTGTTCCCGGCATGAAACGGTTTGCATCCACAGCTCCTCGAGATGCATTATGCAGATTAGCCAATGTGTTAGGATCAGATAACAGTGCTGCTACAATCGCAGGATCGTAATCAGTATTTCCCTGTGTAATGAAGTACGCCTGTGCAAGACCTCCCACGAAGGTTCCACCATAGTTAGCGTACCAATCTTGAGTTCCCATATATGCGTCATTCACGGCAAAACCGACAAAATCTGCTATGTAGGAATCCCCAGAGTCTTCAAACGTTCCGTAAGCCCGAACCATGAAGTTATCACCTTCGAGCTGCAGTTTATGCTGCTGAATGCTGAAGTTCTTAAGGCTATAACGCTGTGCACCACTGTAGACGGATGTACCGTAACCGTAATTCATCGCATAGCTCGCTTCCACATTATCTGTTATGCGATAGTGAAGAGAGGTGTTGAATTTCAGGTTTTCCGCATCATGATCTACCATGTGCTCCTCACGATATCCGGTTCTGGCAACAGGCTGTGAAGGAAGGCTCTGAGCAAACTGCAGGGCATCCTGCTGACTGATCGGCAACTGTGAAGCTACCAGTTGTGCGGCCACACCCTGCACAAAATTCTGATTCAAACTCAGTAATCCCATATTGAACGTACCATCATCACCATAGAGGTGAACTCCGTCGTAAGCAGGGTTTTGCCCCGGATTACCTGCAAAATTTAAACTTGAATTTTTATCAGAATAGTTGACTCCTCTCCAATCATCTGCCTGGCTGTAGGAGAAATTCAGTTTGTAAGCAAAACGATCACCAATTGTGTCTGCCCATCGAATGGATGACTCAAACATATGACGTGGGTTGTTGGGTTCACCAATTTCGCTATTACTGTCGATGTGGTTAACACCATTGCGAACAAATACACTCAAACCGGGATAGCGGAACGGGCTCTTGCTGTTTACGAGCAGGATTCCGTTAAACGCATTCGGACCGTAAAGCGCAGATGAAGCACCCGGAATAAATTCCAGACTCTCCACGTCCAGTTCAGAAGGGCCGTTCAGATTACCGATCGGAAAGTTAAGCGCCGGAGCCTGAGTATCCATTCCATCCGTCAGCTGTACCATACGGGTGTTCCCTGTCGAGTTAAATCCTCGGGCATTAATAATCTGAAAGTTAATGCTACTGGTTGTAACGTCGACACCTTTCAGGTTTGCGATTCCTTTGTAGTAGTTATCGGAGGCGGTCTGATTTATCGCGAGTATATCCATTCGCTCAATAGACACGGGAGCTTCCATAATGCTCTCCTCAACCCGCGAAGCAGAAACAACCACATCAGAACCAAGGAAAGTCTCTTCCACCAGCTCTATCCTTAGATCTGATACGTTCGATTCCGTGATTTCAATTTCTTGAGTTCTATAACCAACAATTGATACAACGAGTGTAATCGGTGGGTTACCGCTTACTCGAAGAGTAAATTCACCATTTGGGTTGGTAGCAACACCAACAACCCGGCCTCTAACTGTAACGTTAACGCCTGCAAGAGATTCGCCTGATCCGGCATCAACAACCTGCCCTGAAACCACAATTTGCTGTTCCAGTGCTTTTTCGTCGTAAGATGTGTTGGAAGCATTCGAATATTCAGCACCTGCCAATCCCACGATCAGCAAAAGGGAGAATAATCGAACAACAGAATTCCGTATCCTATCTTTCATAAAATTCAGATTTAATTAATGATTAAGGGGTTCGCAATTAGCAACATCGAATGTAATCTGTTTCCCGATGGTTTGTCAACTATAAATAAAACTCAATTTTTGGTATATGCAAGCGCTTCCAAAATAATTTTTAAGTCCCTCTTTTCGTATAATGTCATAGCCCTCAATCATTTCTTTTAATTTGTTGTTGAAGTCTACAAATAAACCTAACGGATACACTACATGTTAAAAACAGATCTGCACTATATCATAATCCCACTATTTTTTCTTTTTGCAGGTTGCACAAACCCTCAAATGTTATCAGGCCAGGATTCTGCCAATACAATCACCATTGATGCAACCGGTGAAGTTTTCGCACCCGCTGATGAAATTATCTTTAACATTACAATTAACCGATTTGATGAAGAAGCTTCTCAGGCTTTTAGAAGTCATAAAAACCTGGAGCGCCTACTAACAGAGCTTATTATTGAGCAAAACATTGACGAGGAGTATATCAATGCATATCCGATAAGCATCTCACCACGGCGACATTCTCAAAACCAGGGATTTGAAACACGACAAAATGTGTCCATCCGCCTGCAGGATTTAGATCAATTTGAATCAATGCAGCTAACGTTGATTGAGAACGGCTTTGACAATTTCTCAGCCAATTTCTCAACTTCCGAAGCCGAACAGGCTCGCAATGAAGCTCTTGAAAAAGCTGTTGAAAACGCCCGTGATAAAGCTATGACACTTGCTCGTGCATCCGGGATGGAATTAGGCAGTGTCTATAATATTGAGTACACCTCATCATCAGGAGTTGTGCGCAGAGACATGGCCCTGATGAGTGCCGAATCTTACAGCGGCTCTTTAATTCAGATGCAGCGTACAATTCCAATTTCTGAGAGTGTAAGGGTTCGCTTTAAACTGAATTAAACATTACTGAGAACCAATTTCAGATTCGATTTTAGGCGGAAAGATCACGAACTTTCCGCTTATGGCTAAACAAATTCAATTGCTACCCGAAAACTGCTCTCACAAAATTGGGTTTGAGAGCATACGAAGTGCTGCCCTGCGAAAAAGCTTTACACCTTATGGTCGTGAAGAGATTGAAAAACTGTTGCCCGCAGCCAATCGAGAAACTGTAGAGCGCAGGCTTTCAGAATCTCAAGAGTGGATGAAAATTTTGCAGAGTGGGGCAAATCACCCACTAACGGTAGCAGATGACGTTCGAGAAATTCTTCAGGACAGTCGTTTAAAGGGCTCCGTTCTTCCACTTGATGATTTTCCCGTAATTCTGAGCAATGCCCGACTAGCCCGGCTGATTATCAGCTTTTTTAAACGGCTCGAGTATGAGACACCTACCCTTCAGCTGACTGTTGATCGACTTGTAAATCTAAAACCTCTTGAAGAGGCCATTCAGCGTGTAATAACCGATCGAGGAGAGCTGAGAGACGATGCCAGCCGCGACCTGCAACAGATTCGTGGAAAACTGAACAGAGAGAGAAGTAAACTTCGCAGTACTGTTCAGCAGGTGATGAAACGTCTCGCCAAGGATGGTATGACATCTGACGAAGGTGCCACCATTCGAAGCGGCCGTATGGTAATTCCGGTTCAGGCAGAATATAAACGTAAAGTTGAGGGCTTTGTCCATGATGTCTCATCAACCGGTCAAACAGTTTACATAGAGCCTGTCCAGGCACTACAGATCAACAATGAGATTCGCCAGCTGGAGTCTGAAGAGAAGCGTGAGATTGAGCGAATCATTCGAAAACTGACAGACGAAGTGAGAACGTACAGTGAAGAGCTGGAGCTGAATTGTACATACATCGGCGAGCTGGACTCGATTCACTGTACTGTAAGTCTGGGGCTTGATTTGGGTGGTACGATTCCGGTTTTATCTGAGAATAATCACTTAAATCTAATTCGGGCCAAAAACCCCAATCTGCTTCTTAAAAACAGTATGCTTAAGGAGCCCGAACCGGTTGTACCCCTCGACCTTGAACTTACAGAAATGGAACTGGGCCTGGTAATAACCGGTCCTAACGCCGGTGGTAAATCGGTAGCGATGAAGACAACCGGCCTGCTCTGCATGATGCTTCAAGCCGGATATCCGATTCCCGTTCAACCCGACTCTGAGCTTCCGGTATTGAGTGGCCTTTTCGTCGATATAGGTGATGATCAGTCCATAGAAAATGATTTGAGTACTTTTTCATCCCGTCTTAATTGGATGAAAATTACGCTGGACAGAATGGAACCGGACTCCCTGGTTTTGATTGATGAAGCCGGTGCCGGAACAGATCCTGAGGAAGGTGGGGCACTGTTTCAGGCATTTGTTGAAGAGGTGATCAATAGAGGATCGAGGGTGATTGTAACCACTCACCACGGCTCATTAAAGGTGTTTGCTCACGAAAACGATAAGGTTATAAACGGTGCGATGGAATTTAACCAGGAGAGCCTGTCTCCCACATACCGTTTCAAAAAAGGAGTTCCCGGAAGCAGTTACGCCTTCGAAATTGCTGACCGTATGAATCTTCCACGGGCTTTGATGGAAAAAGCGCGGCAGCTTTTAGGTGAGCAGAAAGATTCAATGGGTGATCTCCTAGTTAATCTCGAAAAACAGGCTCAGGAAGCTGAAGAACTTCGATCCATCTATCAGAGAAAGCTAACAGAAGCGGAAAAGCAGGAGCGTGTTTACAGGGAGAGGTCGGAACAGATCGACAAAAAGCGTAAAGGCATCATCGAAAAAGCGTATAAAGACGCTGAAGAGATCATGAGAGATGCCAATCGCCGAATTGAAGAGGCAGTTGAAAAAGTGGTTAGCGAAGGTCGGGATAATAAAGAAAAAATTAGTGAAGCTCGCTCAGAAATACAGCAGGCGAAGAAGGATATTCAAACATTTAAGGATGAGTTTGAAACGGAGAGCGAGCCTGTTCGAAGCGACGAGAAACCGCAGGTTGGGGATTTTGTAATGGTTGGCGACGGAAGCACCAGTGGCGAGTTAGTTGAGCTTTCAGGTAAACAGGCCACCGTATTAGTGAACGGGATGAAAATTAAATCCAAGCTGAATAAGCTCACCAAAACATCACCTCCAAAAAAGAAGAAAAAGAGCAGTTCACGATCCTACGGCGGTTCTCAGGATATTGACCTGTCAGTTCAACCACGCCTTGACCTGCGCGGCAAGCGGGGCGATGAAGCAATAAAAGAGCTTACTATTTATTTGGATAAAGCAATTGCCCGAAATCTCCGGCAGGTTGAAATTGTACACGGCAAAGGAGAAGGAATTCTGCACAAGCTGGTACACGAGTATCTTGAGAAACGGGATGGAGTCAAATCTTTCGATATCGCTCCATGGGAAAGCGGAGGAAGCGGATGTACCGTTGTGGAGTTGGGATAATAGCTGCTTTCCAACCACCCCTGCCTGCCTTATTCCTCTCCTTATGTCGTTCTTATGCGCCGGAGGGAGGGTACGGGGCATAAGCGCTAAAATATTATTTTCTTAAAATGTACTTGAAGATGCCCCCTCCTTTTCCAAGTAGGGGATTAAGGGGTGGTCAAACTAGAAGGCTCATTTTTCATACTTTTTTGAAAAAAATGCTGACCCAGCCACCAATATCCCCCTTTTTCTCTCCGCTTATTACGGGAGACTTTTTTAAATAGATATTCCTGTGTTAAA
>CAZHUP010000178.1:0-5393 GCA_964535495.1 uncultured Rhodohalobacter sp. | reverse complement strand
ATTTTATTTTGTCTGATCCTGATACAGATCTATACATTGACGGCATGTTTGTTGGCAGGCAATTTGCCACTGTTGATACAACCGAAAGTTTTGAAGTGAGAGGAGTGCATTCATCCGGTAGAGAGTTCACCAAAGAGTTCAAAACCGGTGATCAAATTTTTCATTTTCACGAAGAGTATTTTCAACCTGCCAGAACTACTGCCTGGGTTTTGAGTTTTTTACCGGGAGGAAGCCAGATATATAAAGAACAATTTCTTAAAGGGTTGGGATTTTCAGCTGCAACACTTGGTGGACTTACACTGGCATATGTATATGAATCGAGATACCAGGATAAAAAAGATGAATTTAACATATTAAACTCAAGGTACCTGACTGCAAATAACCCTGAAGAAGCTTTACGGCTAGGCACGAGAGCAGAAGAGGCTTTTAATGCATCCTCCAGGTTGGCAGACAGACGAAACAAAGTGCTTTATGGTACGACGTTGATCTACCTGGCAAATATTGTGGATGGGTTTATAGCTCCTAGAATCGGATACAGAAGTAGAAATTTAACAATAGATCCTTACCTCGATTTTGACTTATACTACCGTCAGCCTGTAATCGGTATCAACACATCTTTTTAAACCCAACACGGATGAAATTCAACTATTTTATTGGCTTTATATTACTGGCAGCTTTGGTGATGGGATGTGATTCTCCAACAGAAGGTTTTGAGCGGTTGAATAAAAATGATCCGATGTCGATGATGTTTGAAGGCAAAGGAAGCTACAATATGGAGTTAACAGTTGACTCTGATAGAATCATAACGATTTCGTGGGATAAAACAGAAGATTTTGTAGAACGGGTGGTCTTAAAGAAATCGCTAGGAGATACGTTGAATTTTGAAGTTTTGGGAAATCTAAAGCCCACTGAGACCCAATTTTCGGATTCCACCGGCGTAATCGACCGGCTGATCTACTATCAAATTGAGACATTTTATACCCGAAACGAAACCGAAATATTGTATGGTAGTAGTTTGATTGAATTTAAAGTTGGAGAAATTCTGAATTTTACCTTTCAGGTAGACAATGAAAGGGAAGAGATTGATTTGAACTGGACTGTAGAGGTTCCTTTATTCAACCATTTTGTGATCGAATCCGATAACCTATTCAGCTTAGAGGGTGACAAAACTGTACAAATTACTTATGAATCTCTTGAAACTACCTACTCTTACTCACCTCCCGATATCAAGTTTGACACCCGAAACTATACTCTTAGAGGGATTATTGAGGTTGGACACGGCAGGGATGATATCGTCGTCGAAAAAACTTTAAGTATTGATTTAGCCGCTTATCATCGCCCTGAGAACTTTAACATTGAGGTACTGAATGAACAAGACTGGCTGTTAACCTGGGAGGGTGAACCGTTCTATAGCGAGGGAGTGAAATTGTCAAAAAGTACAATGTATTCGGACCGTTACTGGTTTGAGGTGCCGGAGGGTGATGAGAGCCTGATTGATTCAGTTTTATCAGCTCAAAATATTACACTCGGTTCGGGGAGAGGCAGATCTTACCGGATCTCTTTCTATACGGGTGATACGGAAAGTAATTTTAGAGTCACTGAACAGTATCTAGATATCTCCACACCATATCTTAGAGAACCGAACAAAGATCTTTCTTCAGTAAATTCAATCACTTGGAATTGGGGAGTGTACGGGGAGGATGCCGATAAAATAAAAGAGTTTGTTATAGATAAACTGATTGACGGTGAATTTCAGGAAATTGACAGGGTACCTGGTGTAGAATGGCAGTACACGGATAATGTGAATAATACAAGTGAGCGTCCTGTTTACAGAGTGAGATCTTTGACGACAGGATTCAGCGAGGCAACTGAGTATGGATTTGTGAATAATTTCAAACTAATTAACACACTTGATACTCAATTTGATCATGTTCAATCGATAGAAATATCATCCAACGAACAATACCTTGCAGCACTTTCTTCGGATAGATTTGGACCAGAGAATATTCTGCTTGAGATATGGGATTTAAATTCCGGCCAAAAAATTCAAACGTTTCAATCAGATGAGGGAGGAATAAGCGACTTTAAAATTAGCCATGACGATCAGTTTCTCTATTATAGCATACCTGAAAAAGAAGCAATATTCAGAGCAAATTTCCCGCAGGGCAATGATGTGACAAAAGTAATCGAAAACTCATCGCACTTGGGCGATCCTGTCATGAAGATTGATGTGAGCAGTAATGGGATGTTCCTGTTGGGAACGGGTGGCAATTATTTTACCAAACGATGGAACCTCGATACATTCGGACTTCAATATACTATACACCATCCTAATAGTTATGCTTCTGATTACAATAATCATATTGGTAAAGCTAAAATATCAGGAGATGACACGAAGTTTGCGATGATTGCGGACTTATTGTACTTAAAAGATGTCGAAGATGGAAAACCGATAAGAACGTTAAGCTCCGATACCCAGCTGAAAAATGTTCAATTCAGCTCTAATGATACGTACATATCCAGTACAAATTCATTTAAAAGAATATTCTCGGTAGAAACAGGTGAATATATTAGGGCTATCAAAGGTGGAATTTTAGAGTTTCATCCGGAAAAGGATCACGTTTTAGCGTTTGCTAAATACGTGATGCGATCACCCAAATTTCAAAACTGGGTCTATTTGTATGATATTCAATCGGGGAATTATATTTTATCCGTTTCAGATGAAGATTTTAACAGGCCTGCTAGCAATATATCAAAAATCAAGTTTATTAATTCGAACCGTTTGGCTGTGGCAGATACTCCTGGTAAGACTATTGAAATTTGGAAAAAAACGGATAGTCAACAGTGGAAGATCATTAAATGAACAGATTTTAGAAAGCACTGTCATGAATGGTTAAAAATAAATGAAATCGTTATTCACTACTACCACATTTATATTTTCTATCCTGCTTGTGGGCTGTGAGACACCTGCTGATAGTTTTGAGCGAAGAAACAGCAATGATCCACTTTCAAAAGCGTATGAAGGTGGAGCGGTTACGGGGCTTCAGGTAATAGCGGATGCATCCGGAATCATTACATTGAACTGGCCTGAGTCAAATAGTATTGTTACAAAAAACGTGGTAGAAAAATCTTTGGGAGATTCACTGAACTTCCAAGCCATTACAGAGCTTGGTCCAAAAGTTCTTCAGTTCTCTGACTCCACACGTGAAGTTAGAAAGAACACCTACTACAGATTATCTTCCTTTATTGAAATTGATGGAGAAGAGGATATACTCTATGGCAGATCACAGACTGTACTTGAGTTCGGAGAGATATTGGATGAGACGTTTGAATTTTTAAGTGAAAGCAATAGCCTGCAGATCGCCTGGATAACAGATGTGCCATTCTATACCCATTTCATTATTTCATCTGAAAATATGATTTCTGAACAACAGGAGCGTACGGTAAAGATAACTGCCGACCAGATTGAACATCTGTTCGTGGATCCTCTGTTGGATATTGATTTTGAAACCCGGAATTATACAATAACAGGTATTATTGAGCACGAAGAAATTGAGGAGGTAATTATAAAAAAAGAGATCTCATTTGATGCAAAATCTTTCTTTCAGCCCAAAAACTTAGAAATTAATTTTCTGAATGAGCAGAATTGGGAAATTACCTGGGATTATGCTCCATTCTTCGCAACTGAGGTAGAGCTGATCCGAACCTATGATGATTTTGAAGTTGGTATTTTCAGTAGGCCACCGGACAAGAATTTTTATGTGGACTCATTAATTATTGAAGACACATCTGAAAATTATATAGCCAATAGATTCCGGAAATATCAATTACGATTTATTAACGGCACTACCGGTAATTCAAGCATCCAAATTGAAAATTTTGCTCTAATTGATATACAAATATCGATCATTAACAATTCAGGAATAAATCAAAATGATCCTAACTCAATTACTATATATTGGGATTTGTCTGGGGAGGATAAAGACCAGATCGTTGAATTTGTCATCGAAAAAGAAAATCCACTTGAACCCGGTGAATTTCAGGAAATTGAACGGGTTGACGGTGGAGGGAATTTTGAATATACCGATATCAATGTTAGCGAATCAGATGATCCCACTTACAGAGTAAGAACAATTACATCTCGGCCAAGTGATAAGATTAAACATACCTTCTCTCATGATTACCAATTGGACTACTCTTTTGATACGGGAATGAACTATGTCACTTCGATGGAAGTAAGTTCAGATAAAAAATACCTGGCGGCAGTATCCTTTTGGTCAGAGGATGGAATTAACACGTGGAAAAATGAAGGAAATCCAATCTTGATAACGGATATCGAATCAAGAGAAAGTGTTGCATCAATTCATATTCCTTTTGAATCGATATCCGATTTTAAAATAAGCCCGGATGAGGAGTTTATCTATTTTGTTGTGCAACCGGAGGGTGACATATACAAAGCTGAATTTCCATCAGGGCACAATATAGAGAAGGTTATCGAAGATACATTTCGGGTAATGAATTTTGACATAAGTAATGATGGTACTTTTTTAATCGGTCATGGAGGGAGGGGAGACGTGAAAAGATGGAATTTAAATTCGTATGAAGCAGATTTTCAATTTGCTGAGACTATGACTCCTGCTTTTTATTCCTATAAAAATATTGCCATATCACCGGATGGTAATGTTATTGCAGGCAATAACGGCTCTTCTTTCATCATAGATGCGAAAAATGGATCGATTCTTCAATATTTAGAACCCTGGACAACAGCTTCTCTGTCGGACCTTCAATTTAGTACTGATGGAAACTTTTATGCTTTTGTAACCTCATTTTGGACAACTGAAATTTATTCAACCACCAACTGGGAACGAACCCGTAGACTTTTTCCAGGCAGTCGTTCCGATTTTCACCCTGAGAAATCCAGTATATTATTATCAGGATACGAATGGACGATTACCTACGATCTTGAAACTAACAATATTATAGATATTATTTCTGATCAGAACGGTGATCGTCCTTACACAAACTATATGAATAAAATTACCTATATAGATGATGACAGAATTGCAACAGTAGCAGGGAAAGGAACTATTCAAATTTGGAAGAAAAAAGATACTCCGAGAAGATGGAAAAGAGCACTCTGAATTGAACCCATAGGTTTGTTCTGTATCCGGGTAAAGTGAGTAACCGAAAAAAAAATAATGAGTGGATAGAATATGAAAAGAATGTATGAAGAAATTCTAAGCAAAGAGTAGTTTTACATCAATACCATCTAAATAAGCTACCGCTTATCCGTCTGTTTGACTCTTCCATTTCTCTTCAATTACACATTCTTTTCCAATCTCAATTCATTAGATTGAGTCTCAGAAACTAAGATGTAAATGATACCGCCAGCT
>CAZHUP010000177.1:0-5437 GCA_964535495.1 uncultured Rhodohalobacter sp. | reverse complement strand
GTGAGTTAGATATAAGAAACTTGAAAATGATTCTACCATCCTGCCTGCCCTTGAAACGTCAGGCTGCAAGGCTGACTTGGGTAAGGTAGCTTTGATGATTTCAGACTTCAAACCTGATCTGATTTTGGTGCTAACCACCCCTAAATCACTTCGTGGGAATCGCTTCGCTCGGAGCCCCTCCTTGAAAAAGGAGGGGACTTTTTCAATGCCTTTACAATCATTTTATATCGAACTTACGTTAAAATAGACGTTAAAAGTTGGTATAGATTTTCAGTTATTGAACCCGGTAATACATTCCCCTTGATTCCGGCATCACCTCTTTAAATCCAAACTTTGCATAGAGGTGATTTGCGGGGCCATCGGCAATCAGGCTGATGTAGCACGATTCGGGTAGCTCGGTGTCGATAAAGCTCATAATCTTTTCCATGATTAACTTCCCAATTCCTTCTCCCTGATATTCCGGCAGAACGCAGATATCAACCACCTGGCAGTGGCATCCTCCATCGCCGATGATACGTCCCATTCCAACAGCTTCACCATCATGTTTAACCAATATGGAATAAATTGAGTTTTTTAAACCAAGCTCTGCAGCTTCTTTAGATTTAGGTGAGAGCGTGGTCGATTCTCTAAGAAAGAGATATGTGCCAATTGGTATATCTTCTTCTGACAGGTATAAATTATCCATTTGCTTATATAATCGTTTACCCGACTAAAATTTCAACTTTATTTCACTGCACCATATTTTTCCAAAATCTTAATCACCTCATCAATGGGGAGTGCTTCTTGGGTTCGGCCTTCATTACCAACCATTGTCTCAGCCATAAAGAGGGAGTTCAGGATCGCCTCTTCAGTTGCCTCTACAGCGGCCAGGAAAAGCGGGCTGACCGCGCTGTTGTCCAGTTCTGTGATCTGTCGGGTTGAGCCCGTTTCATCCAGGTTTCTTCGTACATCCGGATGAGTAGAAAATGCGATCACATAGTCGCCGCTTCCGTTGGATGCGAATCCGCCAACCCGAGCGATGCCCATAAATGCGCGTTTGGCGAGTCGTTCGAGATTCCGGGAGGTGAGAGGTGCGTCCGTTGCAACGACGATCATTATGGAGCCATCCACGTCAAAATCATAGCCGTCAATATCTTCCGTCAGACCTTTTGCCATTGCACCCGTCTGATGGCTTGGAGCGGTCTGACGGGTAGCCAAATAGTGATTCCCCAGCTCCTCACCAACAGGTGCGCCATTCACTGTTAAAATTCCGCCAAAGTTGGATTGAACCAGAACCCCTACCGTATATCCACCGCGATTCTCGGGCAGCAGGCGGGACGCAGTTCCAATTCCGCCTTTAAAACCGAGCGCCCGGGTTCCGGTTCCGGCACCAACATTTCCTTCAGCAACCGGGCCTGACTCGGCAGATTCAATCGCTTTATACACGTCATCGGTATCTACCACTCTCGACCGGATATCATTCAGCCAGCCGTCGTTAGTTTCACCAACAACAGGATTGACCGATCGTACATTCTCGTTTCCGGGTTGATTCAGAACATAATCGGCTACACCATGCGCCGCATTAAAAATGCTGAGAGTGTTGGTGAGCGCGATGGGCGTTTCCATTTCACCCAGTTCCTGAACCTGAGTAAATCCGAGCGCCTTGCCAAACCCATTTCCTACATAAACGGCGGCAGGTACGCGATCTCTAAATAGGTTACCTGAATGAGGCAGGATAGCAGTTACACCGGTTCGGATATTATCGCCTTCAATCAATGTTTGATGGCCAACCAGCACTCCATCTACATCGGTGATGGCATTCAGGGGGCCGGTCGGGAGAATACCGGGATGAATTCCCAGATCCCGAACTCGATCACGATCCTGAGATTGAACGGGAATCGTTAATAATAGAAGTATTGAAAGAGCAGACAGTTGCAGACAAAGTTGTTTCATGGCAGAACATTTATTGTAAGGATTGAAATGGCTGATCGCTTCTAAAATAATCAATCAATCCAAACAAGCATAGCAGACTTCAGCTTTTGCCACGGGACCACGGAAGTGAGATTTATATGTAGTAGCCGAGTAACTGCGTGTTTCAGTGGCAAGGAAAAGAGAGTTGGCGTTATCGTTTAATTCTTGATCTCATTCTGGCAGCTCTCCCCGCGGCAGCACTCATCAACATTAATTCCGCAATTCGAACACTGACCATGCCCGTGCACCCATACAATCTGAGAAATCTGCCCACAGTAAAGGCAGCGATTCAGGTTCTGATCGGGTTGTGCGCTTGGGTATTTACGATGTGAGTTCGGCATAGGCTGCCTCAATGTTAGACTGAAGTGAAAGTCTGGCGCCGGCACTCTGATGATCCGGAAACTCCTCAAACTGCTCGATATCGGAGATCTCTTCGAGGCTTTGCCCCGCCTGAATACCGGCTTGAGTATGATCCAAAAGCTTGGTTAAGTAATCTCTCATGTAGAGCAGATCGCCCGATGTACCTGTTAACCCAAAATCCTGATTACCGTGTCCAAAAATAAAGCGTGTATCAGGAATCGCCTCATTTGAAACAGTCTCCAGCAGCGTGATCCAGTTTTCAATAAGTGCTCCGCCGTTGGTGTCGATAAATGGATACCAGCGATTAAATACCAAATCTCCCATGTGGGCAATGTTGGCATTTTCAAACCAGATAACGGAGTCGCCGCGGGTGTGAGCCCTGCCGTAGTATTTTGCGGTTACAATTTCACTGCCTGACTCAACTGAAATTTCATCGTCAAAAACTCTTTCTGCGGTTACAACTGTATCACTGTTTGTTCCGGCCGATGCGCGCTGCAGCTCCGGAACATTTTCATGCGCGATAATCTCAAAGTTGCCGGACCGGAATACGCTGTTGCCCGAAACGTGATCTCCATGGTGATGGGTGTTAAACAGGTATCGGGTTGGTCCGCCCGGACCAAAATCAAAAATGCCCGACATAAAATCTTCCGCCGAACTTTGGAATTGAGAGTCGATTACAGCAACTGAATCATCAGTGATATGCCAGCCGATGGTACCGCCGCGCCCCGTAAAATACCCGACATTGTTTCTGATTGGGTAGAAAGGCCCGTTTTGTTTCATCCAGTGAAAAAGGGAAGGGGTTAAAGCAGTACCGGCTGTAAGAAGTCCAATTTGTTGAAGAAATGTTTTTCTATTCATGATGAAAAGGGGGATTATTCCAGTTCGTGATCGTCTCGAATCAACAGTAAAATGGCTGCATGAGGGGTGATGAGAAACTTTTCATTCTCAAATTCAATTTCATGAGCCTGGCTCTTCAGGAAAATTGCGAGATCACCTTCGCGAGCCTGCATTCCCATGTATTTTGTGGAGTTAGATTCTGCTTTCCAGGGTTCATCTGCTTCTTGTGATGGAATAGGATAACCCGGCCCGGTCTTGATGACGTAACCGCTCTGAATCTCCTCTTTTTCCTTAACGGTAGCAGGAAGCACAAGTCCGCTTTTGGTGTGTGTTTCCATCTCGCGGGGTTTGATTAATATGCGGTCACCAATGATGATAAACTTATCAACGGAATTGAGATAGTCCTGGATCATGAAATAAATTTGATTAACTATTTACCTAAAGTTGAATCCATTCCCTCAAAGAATCAAATCAAAAATTTTAACGTTCGATATTCTTGCAGGCTTTGAACTTGTGAATGCCAATGTGCGATGGTATAATAAATAAGGTTTTAAATTTAATTAGCAATTGATATGGCAATACTTACTAAAAGTTTCAGAACGGTTATCATTTTAATACTAATATCAGGAGTTGGGGTGTACGATATGGCCTATGCTCAGGGAGATCGGGAGGTGGGAGATCATTTTTCAACCCGATCTGAAATTATTGCTAAAAATGGAATGGTTGCGACCAGCCAGCCACTGGCAGCGCAAGCCGGACTGGAAGTTCTTAAAAATGGCGGAAATGCAATTGATGCTGCCATCGCAGCCAACGCCGCTATGGGTTTGATGGAGCCGACAGGAAATGGAATCGGCGGAGATCTGTTTGCCATTATCTGGCATGAGGAGAGTGGACAGCTCTATGCGCTAAACGCCAGCGGCCGCTCACCACAGGGACTCTCTTACGATCAGCTGATGGAAATTCTGGATGAGAAAGGTGAAGACAGCATTCCGTCTTATGATCTTCTTTCTGTTTCGGTGCCGGGAGCTGTAGATGGCTGGTTTGAAATGCATGAGCGATTCGGGTCAGCATCAATGAGCGATATACTCTCCGGATCTATTTATTATGCGGAAGAGGGCTTCCCGGTTAGTGAGGCGATTGCGTCATCATGGCGACGAAGCGTTAACTTTTTGAAAAGTCAGCCCGGGGCTTTTGAAGAGACTTTTACCATTGATGGCCGAGGACCGGAGAAAGGAGAAGTATTCAAAAACCCGGATCTCGGTAACACATTCAGACTACTGGCCGAACAGGGGCGCGATGCTTTTTACAGAGGTGAAATAGCTGAGAAAGTGGATGCATGGATGAAAGAGAATAGCGGATATCTGCGCTACGAGGATTTTGCAAGTCACCAATCGGAATGGATTGATCCGGTATCGGTCAATTATCGTGGATATGATGTCTATCAGATTGGCGGAAATAACCAGGGTACAGCCGTACTTCAGATGCTCAACATTCTGGAGGGGTATGACCTGGCATCGAAAGGTTTTGGCTCGGTAGAAACACAGCACCTTCTGGTAGAGGCTAAAAAACTGACATTTGAAGATCGCGCAAAACAGTATGCAGATCCGGATTTTCACGACATACCTTATGACGTGCTGCTCTCAAAGGAGTATGCTGCAGAACGAAGGGAATTGATTGGTGAGCGGGCATCCCGTGATGTAAGCTCCGGCGTGGATGTGATGGAGGATGGTGATACCATCTATCTCACCACAGCAGACAAGCACGGCAATATGGTTTCTCTGATTCAAAGTAATTTCCGGGGAATGGGAACCGGCTTTGTAGTTCCGGGAACCGGATTTAGTTTTCAAAACAGAGGAGAGCTTTTCTCACTCGATCCAAATCATCCCAATGTTTATGAGCCGGGTAAACGGCCGTTTCATACTATCATTCCCGGTTTTGTGATGAAAGACGGGAAACCGTGGTTCAGTTTTGGAAATATGGGCGGAGGGTATCAGCCAATCGGGCACGTTACCATTCTGACAAATATTATCGACTTTGGGATGAACATCCAGGAAGCGGGAGATGCCCCAAGGTGGAGTCATACAGGCTCATCGCAGCCAACAGGAAGCAGTACGGATAAGCTGAGTGGCCCCGGGCAGTTGAACTTAGAGTCTGGATTAGGTTTTGATGTTGTCCGCGCATTAAGGGCACGAGGCCATCGCGTACAGGTTGGTAACAGCTTTTTTGGCCGCTACCAGGGAATTATGCGCGATCATGAAAAAGGCGTATGGCTTGGTGCATCTGAGTCTCG
>CAZHUP010000176.1:0-5444 GCA_964535495.1 uncultured Rhodohalobacter sp. | reverse complement strand
AGTTCTTTAGGGAATTCGACCTTTGAAAACTATGTCGCGATGGACTCCGGGTTTACGGAAATGGCCTACCAAATGTCGGCTCATGTACTTACTCTCGGTTATGCGATTATGTTGGCAGGGTTGCTCTACTTTGTATTGACCATTAAGACAGTAAAACCGAAATACAGAATATCATCAGTCCTTTCTGTAGTTGTTATGGTGTCAGCATTCTTGCTGCTGCTTGTTCAACAGCAAAACTGGACGGGAGCTCTTGTTTATGATGCAGATTCTGCCCGATATGTTCTTGGAGAAGGAGCAGACCTGTTTAATAACGGTTATCGTTATTTAAACTGGCTGATTGACGTACCGATGTTGCTGTTTCAAATTCTTTTTGTAGTTACTCTTACCAAAAGTGATTTCAGCTCAATTCGAAATGGTTTCTGGTTCTCCGGTGCCGCTATGATTCTTACCGGTTATGTTGGCCAGTTTTATGAGTATACAAACCCAACTCTCTTCTTCATCTGGGGTACAGTATCCACGCTATTCTTCTTCCACATCTTATACTTGATGAAAAAAGTAATTACAGAAGGTCAGGAAGGTGCACCACCAAAAGCACAAAAATATCTGGGTACAATCTGGAAGTTGTTCCTCTTTTCCTGGATGCTATATCCCGGCGCGTACCTGATGCCTTATCTTACATTCAGCGGACTCGAACCGGTATTAAGTGAAACACTGGTTGTTGGACGTCATATCACCTACACAATTGCTGACGTTAGTTCGAAAGTAATTTATGGTATCCTGCTCACGCTAACAGCTCAGGAGATGAGTAAAGCAGAAGGGTATGACTATGAAGAGATGGAGAACGCTCTCTAATTTCTGATATTTATCATCCTCTATTCAAACCCTTCCATTATTGCAATGGAGGGGTTTTTTATTATACGTATGAGTGGATTCTGATTGTTATATTTGCACCATGATATTTCACAAATTCAAGATTTCGCTCATATTAATATTTTTGCTGAGCTTTGCAGCGTGTTCCGACGATGGGATATTACCTCCGCCGCCTCCAGAGACATCCGCGAATATTATTAAATCCGGTAACGACCAACCGGTAAACCCTGAGTTAAATGGCCCATCGATATATCTCATGGGTAAAGGCATGCCGGCACTCTCCTCTTACTCATATTTTTTAGAAACGTTAGCCGATTCACCGGTTGATATTGTTGTGCTTGCGGGGTCATTTGCTTCAGGCAGTTCGGTTACTCCAGAGTGTGATCTTTTGATGGAACTTGAAAGTGCCAACTCCTGTATAACTGCAACGGTACAAACTAAGGAGGAAGCAAACAGCGCAGATATCATTGAAATAATTGATCAAAGTGAAGCCGTCTACTTTGCAGGGGGGAATCAGTGCGTATATGTTAACTGGAGAGGTTCGGGTCTGCACGAAGCCATCAATCAATTAATTGAGCGAGGAGGCGGAATCGGTGGAGGGAGTGCTGGACTTGCGATACAAGGAGATATGATATACGACGGCTGTTCAGGAAGTGTTCGATCCGATGAAGCTTTGTCGGATCCCTATCACGAAAATATAAGCATATCGGAAGGACTTTTTGATCTGTCACCGCTGGTTTACACCATTACCGACAGTCACTTTTCTGAAAGAGATAGACTTGGCAGGCTGATTAGCTTTATGGCAAGAATTACATCAGAAAAAGATAGAGATGTTTACTTTGGTTTGGGGTTGGATGATAATACATCAGTGATTATTGATAAGGACAATATTGGAATTGTATACGGTGGCTATGCGACTAGGCTTAAAACGACAGAAAAAGCTCAACAAGCAGTAGAAGGAAGTCCAGTTGCAATCTATAACATTGAAAGAGTTGTTGTGGCTCCGGGTGATACAATCAATTTTAATGAAGACAGCTTTGAACAGAGAGAGATAATTGATGTGGAAAATGGTGAGGTTATTTTCAGGGATGAGGAGTAGTTCTAAGATTTCAAATTTATCTAGAGTATTATATCGCATTATCTGTCTTTTGATGATGGCTTGGTTTATCTCTTCAGATTCAGTTGATGCACAGGTACTTTCAGTCCCTGATGATGATGACAGGCAGGGCGGTGTTCACTACTCACTGGTTCCAATGCTCGGTTACAGTTCAGATACCGGTTTAATTGGAGGGGCACTGCTTCAGAGGTTTAACTACGGAGAGGGGAGGTCTCCCTTTTTGAGCAATTTAAAAATCGACGCGGTCATATCTACCCAGGTAGATATTTTGAGCGAAATAAATTATCAGCGGACCCGAACTTTTGGAAGGGATATCCGAAGTGAAGTTTCGTTAATTGCTGAGAGGCATCGCCAGGCTCACTATTTCGGGATTGGTAATCAGACAACCTTTTCACAGGAGTTGTACGATGATGACTATTTTCTGTACGAAAAGAGGATCATAGATTTTAGTTACAGAGCTCGTAAAACCATTTCAGAGTATGGATTTGGCGGCACTTTCGATTTTTATGGTAAAATTGGATTTTCCTATCTGGATGCATTGAAGCGAAGTGATGAAACACTTTTTGCGCAGGAGAACCCGATGGGTAATCAAAAGAACAGATTAAATTCTCTCGGTTTTGGCTTGATCGCAGAAGATCGGGATAGCGAATTTAAACCAACGGAAGGCTATCGCTATGAGATCGGTATAGAAACAAGCGGTTCGTTTACATTCAGTGAATTTGATTTTTCCAGGCTGCACGCCGAACTCCGACACTATGTTGAAATTATTCCTGAGGTTGTAATAGCTCAAAAAATTTCCGGAGTGCATGTACTGGGAGATCCTCCATTTTGGAAAAAAGCGTTACTCGGGGATAAGTATGGATTGAGAGGGTACCACTTTGACCGGTTCCTGGGTCAAAGCTCAATACTTCATATTCTTGAAGCTCGAACATGGTTGTTCTCCTTTTTCGATGATGAGATTAAAATTGGCGGACAGCTTTTTTGGGACAGCGGTCGCGTATTTTCTGAGTTCGACAGTAATGGTTTTTTTAACAACTGGCATCACTCGTATGGTGCCGGTGGTGCCATCTCACTTTTTAATCCCGACTTTATTGTTAGAGGAGATATTGGATTCTCGAAAGAGGCCGTTCGGATCTATGCAGGAGTGGGATATATTTTTTAATCTTTTGAAGAATCGAATTAATCATACATGATACTTTTTACAGCAGATAAGGATACATCAGCACCTTTTTTGAGAATGGATAAGATTCAGGAGAAGAGGTTTCTCCACGTGCCGCTTGAGCAGTACAGATTTCATGCTAATGAAGATGAGTCGAATGAGATTCAGAACCACATAGATGAATTTGCTTTTATCATACATGGCAACCTTCGGAATGCCAGATACTTTTCTGACTGGATGAAACAGTATTCGATGGAGGAACAGGTTCGACGCTGTGTTAATATTGTTTTGGACAAACCTACAGCCGAGTTTTTGGAGGAGTTCGATATTCCCGCAATTCAGCCGCGAGAGCCGGCAAAGCCGATCGATATACTCGAGTTTATGCTTCGTATTTCGAAAGAGGGAAACACACTCTACCCAACAACAGAGAATAAAACAGAAGAGATGCCGGGGCTTTTAAAAGAGCTCAAAATGCCGGTTGCTGAGTTTTCGGTATGTGAGGAAGTCCCTCTGGATGAAAATAAACTGAAAGACTACAAAGCTGAAGTTGGTAAAAATCCGATAGATGTGGTTTTACTCCACAACAGATCATCCTACATTCGTGTGAAAACAGCTTTCCCTGACCTGGATTTATCATCTAAAACAGTTTTGGCAGGCAGTTTGGGTGCGGCCGAGACGATGGAAAAAGACGGTTTAAAACCCGACTACCTCGCCAAAGGCACGTGGGCATCGATAGCAAAAGTTTTGGATGAAATTTAAGCAGTAACTCATCTGAGAACAGCAGCGCTGTCGGGGTAGTCTGTTATGAATCCGTCTACACCAAACTGTAAAAGTTCTCTCATCTCTTCTACTGTGTTTACAGTCCAGGGAATAACCTTCATGCCTCTCGATTGAAGTTGAGAAACCGATGCCGCATCAAGCAGTCTGTAATTGGGGCTCCAGATATCGGGTGTATAACCAAGAAGGTTGATGTACATGTCAGGAAGCACATCATTGCTGATAAGCATCGCCTGTCTTACATCGGGAGCCAGCTGTTTAAATGCGATCAACGTTGAGGGATCAAAAGATTGAATGATGACTCTGTTTAGTACGCCAAGTTCAGTCAGCTCTTCATAAAGTAATCTGGCAAACTCTTCCGGACCGGGTACATATTCGCCGTACCACTCAGGCCGGCTTTTTGTCTCAATGTTGTAATGAAGGGGAGAGAGATTATTCTCAAGAGCATACTCTTCGATGGCAATGATAGCATCTTTCATCAGAGGTTTTGTCACTTCCATTGGCTCTTGATTTGGGAAGTTGGGATTTCCCCGTTTGCCCACATCAAATTCCTGAGTCTCTTCATACGTCATCTCATAGATATTATAATTCAACTCTTCAGCTTCGGTAATGGGTTCCCCGTTCGGCTTGGAACTAAATAGATGGTTGAACCACGGTTCATGAGAAACCAGAATTTTACCATCGGCGGTAACCACAACATCAAACTCAACAGTATCCACACCAAGATCTACGGCTTTTATAAAACTGGGTATTGTATTTTCGGGGACCAAGCCGCGGGCTCCTCTGTGTCCCTGCAGATCGAATTTATCTGACTGTTCCATGGTGCATGAAATTGTGATGAGTGCTGTTAATAAAAGCGTAAGAAGATGGCGCATATTTTTTCGATTTTATCATGAACATCGTAAATAACTGTTAACTTGACGTTAATATATTGTGAATCATTAACTATGCAACGAAAAAATGAAATTTAAATCTCATCTGCTTCTTGTTCTTTTTGTATTGACGGTAACGCTGCCGACTTCTGCTCAGCAGAGCTCCGATATCACAACATTTATTTTAGTCAGGCACGCCGAAAAAATTGATGACAGTGAAGATCCTGAACTTTCACCAGAAGGATATCAACGAGCTGAACGGCTGGCGGAGATGCTTCAGAATATTTCGTTTAATGCTGTTTACTCAACTGCTCGTATCAGGACAATGGAAACCGTACGGCTGATCGTTGATGCGAATAACAAATCTATCATAGAATATGATACAGACAAACCGGATGAAGTAACTAATGGGTGGATTGAGCAGCATTCAGGAGAAACGATCTTGGTTAGTGGCCACTCCAATACCATTCCTCATTTTGCCAATTCGCTTCTGGGTGAAGAGTTCTACGCAGACGTATTTGATGAGTCGGATTACGTAAATTTATTTATTATTACGATCGACTCTGAACTGAATCGAAAAATACTCCCTCTGCGGTATTGATGAAATGATTCGAAGACTTTTTTGATTCTTCCCATAAAAATGGAAGAA
>CAZHUP010000175.1:0-5448 GCA_964535495.1 uncultured Rhodohalobacter sp. | reverse complement strand
CCTCCACCTTTCAGCCCTCATTAAATGGCTGGCAATAAGAACCGGAACAAAAAAAGGCAACCAGTAAAAGGTTGCCAGTTTCATCTGCTGCCAAAGTTCGGCAAGATCTACATTTCTTACCGCCAGCTGCACAAACAGTATGGCTACCGCAACAGATACAAGTATGTTTACGATTCTTTTTTTCTTCATTCGCTATTGTAGCGCAAGTCTATGAGTTCAGCATCGGCCGGTACTTCCACTCTGAACAGATCCGTCTCCTCGTCTGTAAAGAAACCATTATTGAAGGTAGTGACCAACTCATTTTCCACCTGATCAACAGCAACAATTTCTTCCGGATTACCATCGCTGTTCAGAAATATCGTAACCGTTTTAAATACCGTGAATGGATCCTCTGAGGTAAGGGTAATTTCTGAATTCCCATTTTGGAGTGTTCGTTCGCTAACTTCGAACGATTCGTCTACACCCTGAAGCATTCGGGACGGAGCAAAGTCATCTTCCTCTTCAATATAATCACTAATGATTACCCGATTTCTGGATTGATCGTAAACGGTTGAAATTTCACCATCAACAACCATCGTTTGCAGGTCACCCTCTATACGATACTTCTCTTTACCGATCCAGATTTTCCCTTCCGAGTACTGCTCTTCGCCGGTAAATGCATCTTTGTAAAGGTGGGAAAAACCGGCTTCAAATATGCGGTTCTCTTCAAAATTAACTTTTAACCTGTCGAATTGTGGAGTTTGTGCAAACAGATCTCCAACCACAAACAAGCTCAGTATCAGTATTGAAAATATAATTCTTTGTCGCTTCATAATAGCCTCTTCAAAACAGTTCATATCAAAAAGATCTCTACCCTGTTAACTGCTTAATCGATATGCAGTTCCCGATCAACGAAAAAGTACACTTCACAGTATTTGAGAGGGGAATTAAACATCCAGTTCTTCAAAGATATCTTTAAGATCTTCCTCATCTTCAACCTTAACATCCCTAGCCGTGCTACCCTGATAAGGCCCCACAACTCCGGCATTATAGAGCTGATCGATAATGCGTCCCGCCCTGTTGTAACCGATTTTTAATTTCCGCTGAAGAAGTGACACAGATCCCTGCTGATGAAGAACCACAATTTTTGCAGCCTCCTTGAAATAGTCGTCAATATCATCCAGCGGATCGGGAATTCCTTCATTTTCATCTTCAATAACAGGGAGCTGAAACGGCTTTTTGTACCCTCTTTGTGATCCGATAAAAGATGTAATCCGTTCCACTTCGTCCGTATCTACGTAAGCATTCTGTATTCGGGTCATGCCGCCGCCGTTCGAAAAGAGCATATCACCGCGACCAATCAGCTGATCGGCACCGCCGGTATCCAGAATGGTGCGTGAGTCTACTTTAGACGCCACCTGATAGGCAATTCGCGCCGGAAAGTTCGCCTTAATAGTACCGGTAATCACATTTACGGATGGCCGCTGAGTTGCAACCACCAGGTGAATGCCAATCGCTCGTGCAAGCTGTGCAAGGCGGGCAATCGGCTCTTCAATCTGTTTTCCTGCCGTCATCATCAGGTCGGCAAGCTCGTCAATTACTACTACGATGTACGGCAGATGGCGATGTCCCAGATCTTCGTCTAATTCACCCGTGTCATACTTTTCGTTATATGATTTTATATCACGGACCATAGCCATTTTAAGCAGATCGTATCGCTCATCCATCTCTTTGGTTACACTCTCCAGAGTCTCCATGGCCCGGGTTGTGTCGGTTACAATCGGCTCATCAGAACCGGGCAGAACCGCCAGGTAGTGATTCTGAATGTTTCGGTAGAGAGAAAGCTCAATCTTTTTCGGGTCGATCATCACAAACTTCAGATCGTCGGGATGACATTTATAAAGCAGGCATGTAATAATCGTGTTAATACCCACTGACTTACCTGAACCTGTTGCTCCGGCAATGAGCAGGTGAGGCATTCGGGTCAGGTCGATCATAAATACTTCATTCTCGATCGTTTTTCCGAATGCTACCGGAAGATCGTAATCGGTTTCCACAAACTTTTTGGTATTAATAACCGATTTTATGAAAACCGTTTCGCGTGAGCTGTTTGGCACTTCAATACCCACCGCCGAACGTCCCGGAATAGGAGCAATAATCCGCAGTCCGTGAGCCGCTGTCGCCATTTTCAGGTCGTTGGCATAGCTCTCTATCTTACTGATTTTTACATCCGGCGCCGGCTCCAGTTCATACAGTGTTACTGTCGGTCCAACAATAGCGTTAATTCCTAAAATCTCAATTTTATGACGCTTCAGCTTATCGAGGATAATCCGCTTATTCTCTTTAATCTCTTCCAGATCCACCTCATTGCCTTCATTCGGAGGTGAGGTCAGCAGATCAATTCCCGGGAATTTGTATTTGATGACAGGTACTTCTTTCGCTTTGTTCTTGTTAAGACGATCCAGTTCTTTATCACTGGCTTCTTCGTCACCTTCACCCACGTACACAGAAATTTCTACGTCATCTTCATCGTCCTCTACAGTCTTATCCGGACTCTTTTCGAGAATAGCTCTCGGCGGCTTTTTCTCCAGTTCTGCACTCTCTTTTTTGCGCTCTGCTTCACGCCTTTCATCCTCTTTCTGTGACCGTTCCACAATTTCATCAATAGAGGCAGGAGGTTCCTCTGCTTTTTTCTCCTCTTCCTGTTTTTTCATGGCAGCATCAGCCTGCTGGCGCTGTTTAATCGCTTTGCGCTCTTCTTTTTCGCGCTGCTTCTCCTCTTTCTTGCGCTGTTTCTCTTTTTTCTTCTTTGCCCGTTTACTACTTAGGTCCGATTTCCACCCCTGAATCAGTTCAAAGGTTTTCTGGAGATCGCGGTCTGCCAAAATGAGCAGCGAAACGAACATCAAAACCAGCAATAAAATAATAGAGCCCAGCCCGAGAATATTCTCCAGAATACCGGCTACGTAGATTCCTGAGTTACCGCTCCAGGACATCGAATAAGCTTCAAAACGATTGTAGAACCACCCCATAATTGTGGATGCCAACACCATAACCCACAGTCCGTAGGCAGCCGGCCATCCCAGTTCGCCCAGATCATTCTGGCGAAATACAAACCAGCCAAGCGCAGCTATAATTATCGGAATGATGATACTCGTATAACCAAACAGCGTATGAACCAACATGTAGGATATGTAGGCCCCCACAACGCCAAGCCAATTGCTGATTCGAAGAGAAGGACCCTGATCGATTTGAAACAGAGAACTGGAGTTCAGGGATTTAACAACAGCGTAGTCTGCCGGATTGTATGAGGCTATACTCAGCAACAGCAGTCCTGCGACTGACATAATTAAAATTCCCGCCACTTCCATCTTTCGGGAATAGTTAAAATTGCTAAAAAAACCGTTCTGCTTTTTTTTTGCCATATTATGTCGAGATAATTCCGTCGTGCAAAATAGGTAGTTGGTCGGTAATATCTGTTTGACAGCAGTAATCCAGATCGTCGATTCCCACCACTTCTTTCAGTCTTTGAGCATGATTAGTCTGAAAAATTACCGACTTAATATCATCGGAATATTTTTCGTAGAGACCAAACGCCACTTTAGCGCCATCATTTGCATCATCCGGTAGCTGTCCATTATTTAAATTGTAGATAATATTCCCGGCAAGCAACATATCCTCCAGCGCCAGGCGACCTTTCCAGCCGGCGCACAACAGTACTATTTCATTTTTCTCTACGCTGAGTGCCTTAACTACAGTACTTAAATTTAAGAACGAAGCGATGTAGATGGTAGATGAACCCAGCGATTTTTTTATCGCCTTTGTGCCATTTGTAGTATTAAAAATCAGGGTCTTACCCTCTACAGTCTCTCGGGTATATTCGAGCGGTGAGTTCCCAAGATAGTAGCCTTCAATTTTAGTGCCGTCTTTCTCTCCGCAGAGAAGATAATTGTCTGAATCCACACTTTGAGCAATCCGGCTGGCCTCACCCATGTCCTCAACAGGTATTACGCCTTTGGCGCCATTCATCATGGCAGTTACAATGGTTGATGTTGCGCGAAGAACATCAATCACAACTACCGATTTATCTCTCAGCTCATTCTCCTGAAAAGATTGTGCCGAAATAAATACATCTATATTTCTTGTACTGCTCATACTGCTCATTTCTTATAAAATGGTGGTTTTGTAACCGTTGCGCTTACTTCTTTTTTCCGGATTTGAATCTTAATGGTTTCACCTTCTTTAGCGTGATCCACATTGATGTAACCCATCCCAATACCTTTATTCAAAGAGATGGATTGAGTTCCGCTTGTTACAAAACCGATCTCATTTCCATCTCTGTCAAGGATTTTATAACCCGAACGAGGCACGTTTCTTCCTTCGTCGATCACAAAGCCTGTCAGTTTTCGGCTTCTTCCATTCTCTTTAACTTCAGCAACAGCCTCTTTCCCAATAAAATCACCCTTATCCAATTTCGTCAGCCAGCCAAGGTTGGCTTCAATCGGATTAGTCTCTTTTGTAATGTCATTGCCGTAGAGTGCAAAACCCATCTCTAAACGAAGGGTGTCGCGCGCACCAAGTCCGGCCGGTTCAAGCCCATACTCTTCGCCAACCTTCAACAGTTCATTCCAGATTTTTACGGAATCTGCCTTTGTTGTGTCGATATAGAGTTCAAAACCTTTCTCACCTGTATAACCTGTAGCAGAGATAATCACACCGGTTTCACCGGCAACGGAACCCTCCTCAAACGTATAGAATTTGATTGCAGAAACATCCGTATCGGTAAGTTTTTGCAGAATGTCGATCGAGTTTGGCCCCTGCAGCGCAAGCAGCGCATAATCGTCAGATCGATTCTCAATTTCTGCATTCATACTGTTTTGGCCGGAAATCCACTCCCAGTCTTTCTCGATATTTGAGGCGTTAACCACCAATAGATATTCTTCATCCGATAGCATGTAAACCAGAAGATCATCCACTATTCCCCCATCTTCGTAGCACATTGCCGTGTATTGAGCTTTACCGGGCACCAGTTTAGACGCATCATTAATCGTTACTTTTTGAATCAGGTTCAGGGCTTCGGGTCCGCGTACAAAAAATTCACCCATATGAGACACATCAAACAGACCGGCTTTTTCCCTGACGGCTATATGCTCCTGCTTGATTCCGTCGTACTGAACGGGCATATCAAAACCGCCGAAATCAATAATTTTTGCACCCAGTTTTTCGTGTTCCTGATAGAATGGAGTTCGTTTAGACATAAATATTTATAAACTATTTCTCGTTATAAAGTTCCTTATTACACCTATAGAGCACTATGAATCGATAACTGAATTCATATTCAATTAATGAATTACCTGTATTTTCGTTACTCTGTAGCGTTCAATCAAGTTGAACGTTTAAATTAGTCCTTATTCTGTTTATTTTTGAAAGGTAACAATTTCAAGCACGTAAAACATTTATGTCTATCCA
>CAZHUP010000174.1:0-5529 GCA_964535495.1 uncultured Rhodohalobacter sp. | reverse complement strand
CTGTCGGTTCCTGTAAGCGTCGGTAATTTGGCTAATAGTTAAAACGCTGTCAGATCCGGTAGGTGCTGACAGGTTGTTCTGAATGACCTGGCAGCGTTTATATTGAGATATCATTATCAACACTTCTCTCGTCACACAACATCCCTACCTCAAAGCTTCAATCCGCCACGTAAACTCCTCTACCAGTTCGCTTGTATAGCCTCGCTGTGTGTAGATTATATTTCCGCTGCGATCCAGAAACCATGTAGTGGGAAAGGCGCTCACACCTGCTGTTTCAATATATCCGTTATCCCTCAACGTGGGGAATGTATACTCATGCTCTTTCATCCATTCAATCAGATCTCCCAGAACCGGGTCGTTGTTGATGGTGAGAATCAGTACGTCATCATCCTCTTTATACTGTTCGTGCAGCTCCTGAATGTAAGGCATCTCGGCCACACAAGGCCCACACCATTTCCCCCAAAAATTGATTGCTACAATTTTGCCATCCATCAAATCTGAGCTGACGCTATTTCCGCTGATATCGTTGAGTTCGAAAGCAGGGGGAGCTTCGGGGTTATCGTGGCGGTCTGCCAATAGTCTTTCACGCCGGGTTTCACGATCACCGGCCAGTACACGTTCCAGATAATTATCATAGCCATCAAGCGAACCTCGCGTCTTCTCATACAGCTCTTTCAATGCCTCTTCATTCGGGTTTTCACCCATGCCGGTGGTTCCCATTCCCATCACATAATATGATTCAGCATTTTCAGGCTGATTGAGTCGCTCATAAAGCTGCCCAAGCCTGTACAGATTCACTCGACCCTCTGACTCCAGGTCGTGCGATTTTACAAGATGCTCTTCTGCTTTTTCAAGATCACCGTCATGATAATAAATCCAGCCAATGGCATTATGTACCACAGAAAATGATTGATCCAGCGCCTCTCTGTAATCCTCATCACTACTGAAAGCTCCCCACTCTTTACGGCGCTCAACAGATTGCTTCATCTCATCAAATCCGCGATTGGCAATTTCCAGGGCTCTATCGGTGTCCCCTCCTTTTTCTGCATAGGATGCAGGAAACTCTGCAAACACCAGGTGAGGATTGTAATCATTATAGGTAACAGCTCCTTCCAGAATAATCCTGAGAGTGTCGGGGTTCGGAGACTCTTCCTGCCTGTACAATCCAAAAAGAGTGAGGTAAGAATCTCCCTGAAGATTGGGATTATGATAGTCATCGCGGTTTACAAAGTCCCAGAGCATCGCTTTATATTCAGAAATTATCTCCCGATCACCCTGCTGAATTTCATCAGAGTATTTTTGACGGTAATCTCGGTAGCGCTGTACCAGCATCCATTCTGCTTCTGGTGAATCATTATACTGCTCCAGAATACGCTCTGCATAGACAGATCTTTCATCCTGCATCCCAAGCATGTTATAGGAGTTGGCAATAACCATCAACATCGCAGGTGTTTCCGGTCGTCGCTCTTTCAGGCTATCAATACCGCCGGTTATTATAGACACCTTCTCTTCTTGACTGTAATTGTCATCACGAATCAGTGTTTGCCAATAGCGAGAACTCACCTCAGGTGCCGTAGAGATTTCAGCAGCCTTTCCAAGAAGTTCAAGTGCTTCTTCCATCTGACCGGCATTCATGTAGTAGATACCCGGGAAGTAGTGCGCACTTAGATTCTTAGGATCTTTGTCTCTGACCCGCTGATAGGTGATATATTTGTCCTCCTGTGTGATATCATCCCTATCATTAGCAAGCTGATTCTCCATAAACCCTTTCATTTCCAGAATCTTGACCGGGTTATCTGTAATATCGAGATAGTGCAGAGTCCGCTCCCAGGCCTCCTCTTTTTTATCCATAGTATTCAGCCAGGCGATATGAAGAGAGTGAAACTCAGACTTCTCCGGTGCAGCCTCCAGCCCTCTGTTGATATAATCCAAGGCCTCCTCCCGCCGATCTTCATCCCATCGCAGCGCAACAGCTTTTGCATATATCGCCCACTCATCCCCGGGATGCTGATCTATAAGAACTGAAGCGGCATCAACGGCATCCTTCGTTTGAATTCCCCGTGCCATATTGATGATCCTCATTGCTTCAACCCGAACTGACCCGCTGAATTTCTCAATAAGGCGATCACCCTCCAAAGCACCCAATTCATAGTCCCGTGTGTTGTATAGCTGCATCAGCCACTCTGAGGCCTCTTCAGCTGTAGTAACTTCTGTTCCGAATTCCACATCCTGGCCGGCAACCTCTCCTGCAACGATCAGTAAACTGATAAGAATTAATGATAAGATCCATCCCTTCATAACATTCTCTCCATTTTTTGTTACGGTTTCTACGAATCTACTAGTTGGAGATCGAATACACAAATTGAATTTAGTAACGAGTAAGTCTGATTCCCATGCGTGGTTTCTTCTAGTAATCCGACCTGACAGCGTAGCGACAGCTGTCGGGTACCTGTAAGCGTCGAGAAATAAGCGTCAAACCTCAACGCTGTCAGATCCGGTGGGTGCTGACAGGTTGTGATACTGAAACGAACTGATAGCGTACCGACGGTTGTCGGTTCCTGTAAGCGTCGGACACTCGGTCTCTAATTATACCTCACCTCCAATTCCCTTGTAAATTTATAATTTCATTACTATTTAGAAGGAAGTTGCAACACAATTAATACTTACACATTCAACCGATGCCCCTCAAAATTATATCCACTCTTCTGCCATTCATTTTTCTGATTTTTCTGGCTTGCAATACGGATCTTGAGCAAGGCAGTGAATATATAGATCTCAGTGAACTGCCTGTTGAGCGCCCGGCTCAAATCATGCAAACAGATCATGTGGGTGACTTCTATTTTGATCACCTTAATTATGCAACTGTTGCACTTCAAAACGGCAACATTCTGATCAACGACAGAGAACAGGCATTTATCCTTGAAATCTCACCGGATGGAAAGTTGGTTCGTCAGGTTACACGTCAGGGAAGAGGGCCTGGAGAAATTCTGGATGCATCAAGGCTCCATTCCGATCATAACGGAAACCTGGTGCTTTTTGATCAGATGAACCAAAAAGCTGTACGCTATATTAATAATGAATCTCCTGAAGAGTTTATGCCTCATTTCTCTGAAGGTTACAGAGTGCGCACTGTTTACCCTCTCAAGGAAGAGAACCAATTTCTTGTCTTTCAGTGGATGCCGTCGGCCCTAATGGACGACAGTAATGAGTTTATAAATCGGATGCTTGTGTATGATCTGGATTCTGAAAATTATATCAAGGACCATACATACCCGGGGCAAACGTTTGCACAATTGATCGTTGACGAGCAGGTCAGAGGCGGATCGCCCGTTCCTTACACTCCGGAATTTTTGTATTCATTTTCACCTGAGCGTGACAGAATCTATGTAAGCTGGACAGAAGAGAATGAAATTGCAGTACTGTCAACTAATCTCGACACCTTAAACACGATCCGGATTCCTTTGACAAAAGACCGTCTGACTCAAACGGATATTGACTCGCTTGAAAACTGGTCCAACAATAACCTGCACCGCAACCAATGGCGAACAATTGAAGAAAAACTTCCCGATTACAAAGTCAGTTATGATGAGATGATTGTTGATCACCATAATCGTATTTGGTTAAAGCTCACACGTCAATCTGCCGACCAGGAATGGCTTGTTATTTCTGAGAATGGTGATCCGTTCAAAATTGTCAATCTTCCTAAAGAAGGCATACTCACACATATCTCAGAACATCATCTCGGCTTTCGGGAAAACGACTACACTTTTTCACTGTATGAAGCTGTTGATTAGATTAACAACCTGGTAAGTGTCCTTATGTAGCTGTTAGCGCTATTTATCCTGCTTCTGAATACAACGCTGTCAGTAATATTTGAATAATGATTTTGGATCCTCATGAGATTAAGTGCGTTATTATTTCTCCCCGAAAATTCGGGGCGGATTCCCCACAGATTTTCGCAGAGTTACCCTCACTTAAAAAAAGAATCTTTATCTCTTCGTCTATTCATAAAAGCTTTCCCACCCATCTGCGTGACTCAGCGTTTCATCTGCGAAACTCTGCGAGAAACAAATCCACCGCTGTCAGATCCGGTAGGTGCTGACTGGTTATGATATAGTAATGACCTGACAGCGTGCGAAGCACCTGTAAGCGTCTGTAATTTGGCTTATAGTTAAAACGCTGCCAGAACCTTCGGATGCTGACAGGTTTTCTCACAACCCACTCAACACCGGCACCAACTCATCTTCCAGATATCTGAAAAACGCCCTTTGATGCCCTCTTCCCTGAACCCGCGTCAGGTTCGATGTTACCGCTATAGCAACATTTAGTTCAGGAATCATCATGATGTACTGCCCGCCGTGTCCCCATGCAAAAATTGCCTCATAGCCATTTACCGGCCTACGCCACCAGAGATAGCCCATGTCATACGGATTGAAATTGCTGCGTGTGTAAGTTTTCACCGAGTCCAGAATCCAATCGGCAGGCACAATCTGCTCTCCGTTCCACTCTCCCATATTCATCATCATCCGGCCAATCTTCAGCATATCGGCCGGACTCATCGCCATGTTGTTTCCGCCAAAGTAGTATCCCTGAGGATCGCGATCCCATCCGCCCAGATTAATATCCATCGGACCAAACAGATACCGGTTTGCAAAGGCGCGAGTACTCATTCCCGTAGCCCGGGTTAATATAACTGATAAAAGATGTGTAGTTCCTGTACTGTAGATCATGCGTCCGCCCGGTTCGGCCGTCATTTCACGATTTAATACATATTCACCCCAGTTATTGCTAACCACCCAGCGGCCATAATTCCGGATACTGGTTGATTCCAATCCGCCCCGCATCGTGATCAAATCACCGATCGTAATCGCTTCTTTATCCGGTGCCGGATTTCGATCAAAGTATTCACTGAAAAACTCTCCGATCGGCTGGTCTACTCCTTCCAGATATCCTTCTCCTATGGCAATCCCTACAAGCAGTGACAGTATACTTTTTGAAGCCGATTTAATGTTTGCTGGACGATTTGCATTCATCCTCCCCGTAAATTTCTGGGCAATCACCTCTCCATCCTTCTCGATCATCACGCTTTCAATCGAGCCAATCTCAAATGCCGATTCCAAAACACCATTCAGTTCATTGGCTGATTGAGCTTTTACAGCCTGGCCTGAGATCAGCAAAATTGGGATAATGAATAATTGCTTTAAGTTGAATCTCATTTACTACATTTGTTTAGTTTGATGTGAGTTCAATACAAGAATTGAATACAAAGAGTCCCCCTTCGAAGGGGGGAGAGGCTCGTGAGAGCCTAGGGGGATGATCATTTTAGCTAAAATTTGCCTCAAATTTTCATTATTAAGCTTTGACTAAATAACTTTTTCATCCCCCATTGCCCCCTTCAAAGGGGGACACTCTTCAACAAATTCTTTATCTCGAACTGACATTATTTTAAATATCTCTGCGAAAATCAGCGAAATTCTGCGAGAAAATCAGTTACAATGTCAAAAACCTACTCCCGGGAATCTTCATTCC
>CAZHUP010000173.1:3548-5576 GCA_964535495.1 uncultured Rhodohalobacter sp. | reverse complement strand
TGCCATAAATGACAATTTAACCTTTACTTCAAGGCACACACCTGAGTTCGATTAAAACAAATGGTGAAATCAGTCAAAAAAGGGCGTCATCCCGCATCCCGAAAGCATTCGGGACGGGATCCCCAATCGTTGATATAGACGGGAGATCCCGGATCGGGGTCCGGGATGACGAAATAGATAACATTTCTGCAATACCACGCCCTTTTTGGACTGAGTTTAGTGGTATTTAACCAATTTAAGATTCGAACTCAGGTAATGACATCATTAAATGATTGTTATTTTACTTAGAAATAAAGGTTCTACAGGAATTCTTGTGTGTAACGAAAATCTTAGCATTTCAATCTTTATGAGAAAATTTGTAAGAAAATAATTTAATTAAGGACAGCAAATCATTTAGTGTTTCAGCCACTAAGGCACGAAAACACGAAGATTTCACGAAGGTTAGTACCCTGATATTTATGCACTTCGTGGTACTTCGAGTCTTAGTGCCCTCGTGGTAAAAACGATCCCAAATATTTTTAAAATTCTCAATTTCTTTCCAACATTTTCGAAGCTTATTTTTTTAAAGCTGAATACATTTCACCCACAAGAATTCCTGTAGAACCGAAATAAATGAAGAGGGTTATGCGCCGCAGGCATCCCCGGGTTAGCAAAGCCCTCCGGAAAATGTACGCTAACCTTTCTTAACTTTATTAATAATTAATTTTTTTGATAATTTTTCTAATAACACAGATGGTACACGCAATAACTTTGAAAAAATATTATGGTAAGTTATGTTTTTCTTGAATTTTAACCTGAACAAAAGAAGATGAACATAGTATTCATACCTGAATGCCGCTTTCTCAAACAGCTTTAAATCGTTATACACATATTCAAAATGGACAGGATAAAATGAGTTTATTTTCCATGAACTAACGATCAGCCCACTTTTTCCCGTTATCGATTCACTATGCATCCTTCTCATGAACGTAAATTTATTCAAATAGTAATATTTGGTTCCGCTTCTTAAATAATTAATCAATAGCGGTTTGTCTTCGTACATTGGGAACCTTTCATCACATCCGCCGATTTCCAGGAAGCTGCTTCTCAAAAAAAAGATCGAAATTACCGACACAGAAACCGTTCTTAAGGTAAGTTCGTACTGATCCCGGGGAGTTAATGATCTGTTAAATACTACATCGTTCGGAGAATCACGCGTCTCAATCCTGTTCCCGTGCTCATCAACTCTAAAACTGATGACTCTTGACGCGAGCAGTTTTGCATCGTCGTCGGTTTCATGAATAAAATCTATATAGTCGGCAACACAATTTGGCAGCAGAATATCGTCACCCGCTACTGTTTTAACCCATTCCCCTTTGGCCGCATGAACCCCCCGGTTCAGATTGGGGCTTATACCACTGTTCGTTTCAGCTCTAACAATTTTTACTCCTGAAAACCTCTCCTTGTTTTTACTGAGCCATTCCTCACAAATCTTAACCGTCTGATCATCAGAGGCATCATCAGTTATGACCAGCTCAATATTTTCATACGTTTGGTTTTTACAGCTCTCAAGTGTTTCCAGCACGTATTTAGCCGAGTTGTAGGTCGTCACTACAATGGATACCAGGGGGTTATTTCCAGGTACTTTATCCTTCATTTGTGCAGCATTATTGATATGAATTTATTGCCTTTGTGATATATTCACTCTCTTTTAATACAGGGCTCATAGGTAAGCTCACCACTTCATTATGAATGGTATCCGTAATCGGAAAAGAACCCTTTTTTAACTCTTTATACCCCTCTTGTTCATAAGGAGGAACAGGATAATGTATGAGCGTGCCAATTCCATTATCCGCCATATAGCCCATAAATTCTTCACGGTTTTCAACCCTGACCACAAATAAATGCCAGACGTGGGTTTTTGAGTTTAAGGCTGAGGTTGAGGTTGAGGTTGAGGTTAAGAGTTTTGGCAGAGTTAATTTTTGGTTTTGAATATTATTGATATAATAATCAGCAACTTCACGCCTCCGCTGATTATCTTTATCAATG
>CAZHUP010000173.1:1813-3538 GCA_964535495.1 uncultured Rhodohalobacter sp. | reverse complement strand
TCTTAAGACAGCTGCTTGCAGTTCATCCAGGCGACTGTTATAGCCCTGATACTTATTATGGTATTTTTTTTGCGAACCGTAGTTGCCGAGCGCTCTGCATACGTCTGCTAATTCGCTATCATCTGTACAAATGGCTCCGGCATCTCCTAAAGCCCCAAGATTCTTACCCGGATAAAAACTGAATCCGCTTGCATCCCCCAAAGACCCCACCCTTTTGTCTTTGTAATAAGCGCCATGCGCCTGGGCAGCATCTTCTATAAGTTTGAGGCCATATTTTTTACACAGGTCACCGATCTTTTCTGAGCAGGCGTTTTGTCCATACAAATGGACGATCATGATGGCTTTTGTTTTATTCGTTATGTTCTCTTCAATCAGATCAGGATCAATGTTAAAGGTCTTGATATCCGGTTCTACTAATACCGGTTTCAGCCTGTTATCCATAATGGCCAAAATGGAAGCAATAAAGGTATTGGCCGGTACAATCACCTCATCCCCTTCAGCCATTATCCCCATCTCAATGTATGCCCTCAAAATAATCCGCAGGGCATCCAGTCCATTGGCCACACCTATTGTGTGATCCAACCCAATGAAATCGGAATACTCTTTTTCAAAGGCTTCTGCCTCACGGCCCTGTAAGTACCAGCCCGAATCAACAACACGCTCTAACGCTTGTTTTATGTTCTGTTCATACGGTTCATTTACCGCTTTTAAATCTAAGAATGGGATGTTCATCTATTTATGGTTTGTGATCTCTTCAACACTCTTGATCAAATCTTTTCTCTTATATTCATTTAACCAGTCAAGTGTAGATTTCCCGCTAAAATCTTTTATGGATGCGCTTAGCCCTTGTTCAATCAAATACTTTATCATTTGTTGTTTTCCTTTTTCTTCTTCTGAAGAAATTGTGTACATAAGTAAATTTGTACCATTGGCATTCTTTGAGAAAATATTATAGCCACTACCAATCAAATACTTCAATATCTCCCAGCTACCATGATAAGCCGCAATAATACCTAAATCCCATCCGTATTCGAATTTCTCAAATAGATTATATCCATTATTAGCTAACTTCTTCAATTTTTGAATATTACCCGTTTTGACGCAATCTTTCGCCTCAGCCAGGCCATCTTTATATAATTCCAAATCATAATCTACAGTAGAAATAACAATATGTTTTTCAAAGTCATCAATTAGCATACCAGGTTTATTTGCAGATCTTTCACCCAATATTTTTGAGTGTGAAATTTTGTAATCATACACTTTCGGTAGCTGATATGCTCTAAAATTAAAAGCTCTGACTTGCTTATTAATTTCGAAAGCTGTCTTATTCAAATCTATAGATAGGCAAGAATAATCTATCGATTTCCTGCTATAATATGAAGCCAACAGAGGCGATTGTTCTTTTAAAGAAAAACACCCCTTCATCAGCCTGTCTATATTTTTTTTAAATAATTGTAACCCGTATGTATTGTATTTCAAGTACAAAGACAGTGCTGTTTCATTCACATCAAGATCAAAATTCATTTGATCTACTATTGCACCGGTGTCAATACCCTCGTCAATTTTATGCAGTGTAACCCCTGACATCGACTCTGAATTTAAAATGGGCATTGCTGATGTGTATACACCTTTATAAGCGGGCAACAAAGAAAAATGAATATTATATAAGTTCCCGGTATTAAATTTTCCGGGGTCTATTATTCTATCGAATTCAAGAGAGATAAA
>CAZHUP010000173.1:0-1713 GCA_964535495.1 uncultured Rhodohalobacter sp. | reverse complement strand
CCGGAAGAGAAGTTATCTAACTCTCTCCACAAGCCTGATGGCATATACAAACCCAGGTATGGCCGGTTTAGATTAAATGTTCTCCTGATTTTTCCATCATCAAGCGTAATCTCAAAGCTTCCGCTTGCAGCAATAATCAGCTGCTGCAATTTTCTATGCGCATGTGCCCCCCTGTTTTCCCCGCCCGGTACGTCGTATAAGTAGTAAACCCGCTTTATTTCAAACGGGATCTCACCTTCTGCATTATTAACAGCCGTGATGTTGCCTGCCACGTTGTGAATTTTAGGCAGCTCAATAACGGTAGCATCATATACGCTGCTCTTCATGGATCCTCACATATTTTTCAAATTTTCTGATATAATCTGACTGATCGTAGATGGTATCAGACGCATGCAAAGAGAGTGCATTGGTAGAAAAATTCTCAAGATGCCGCCATGTTCTGGCCGGCACAAAAAGTCCATTGTAGGAGCGATTCAAACTGATTACTTCCTCTTTGCCATCCGGCCTGGTAATCACCACATCGAAACTGCCGCTTAGCGCAATAATTAACTCATTTTGTCTGTAATAAGCGTGTCCTCCCCTTTTCTGTCCGCCCGGAACATCGTAGGTCCAAAATACCCGCTCTATTTTAAACGGTATTTGATTATCATCCTCAAAAAATGTGAGGTTACCTCTTGGGTCTTCAATTTTTGGAAGTTCTATTATCTTTACTCCGTTCATAACCTCTGCTGTGTAACCAAATGTTTCAGATACTCTCCATACCCGTTCTTCTTTAGTTCTTCCCCTTTTTTTAATACATCATCATCATCGATCCATCCTTTTCTCCAGGCAATTTCTTCTAAACATGAAATCTTATATCCCTGTCTTCTTTCGATTATTTCTACGAATTGAGCCGCTTCAAGCATTGCTTCATGCGTTCCGGTATCGAGCCAGGCAAAGCCTCTTCCAAGCACCTCCACGCTGAGATCTTCCATTTCGAGATATTTTCGATTAACCGAGGTAATTTCCAGTTCGCCCCTTGCAGATGGTTTCACATTTTTGGCAATCTCAATAACCCGGTTATCGTAAAAATAGAGCCCGGTTATGGCAATGTTACTTTTGGGGTTATCAGGCTTCTCTTCAATACTTATCGCTTTCCCGTTTTCATCAATTTCAGCTACCCCAAATCGCTCCGGATCACTAACTTTATACCCAAAAACTGTAGCACCTTTCAGATTCTCTATGGTTCGCTGTAAAATGGGTGTGAATCCCTGCCCGTAAAAAATGTTATCTCCCAGTATCAGGCATACATCGTCGTCCCCAATAAAGTGCTCACCGATAATAAACGCCTGTGCAAGACCGTCCGGATTTGGCTGCACTTCATAAGATAAGTCAATACCCCACTCCGCACCATCTCCTAAAAGCCGCTTAAAACTGTTGTTATCTTCAGGCGTGGTGATGATTAATATTTCCTGTATTCCGGCCAGCATGAGCACAGATAAGGGATAGTAAATCATCGGCTTATCGTACACCGGCATCAGCTGTTTGCTTATTGATTTGGTTACCGGATATAACCGTGTGCCGCTGCCCCCCGCAAGTATGATTCCTTTCATTTTTTGAGTGTTGAGTTTTAAGTGCTGAGTGCTGAGTTGAGGTTGAGTTTTTGTGCCAGCTTCCATACTTCCATGTCTCTAAAGGATCGAATGTGTGACATCGTAGTTCAAATTTATTTCT
>CAZHUP010000172.1:0-5581 GCA_964535495.1 uncultured Rhodohalobacter sp. | reverse complement strand
TCAAACAGAGCACGGTTATCGTAATACAGCTCATAGGTGCCGTCTGCCAGCCTTACATTAAATGTTCGCTGTGGCTTTCCCATTATGTAATGGTGTTTTCAGTAATTGCGCCGGTCTTCTGGAACGTGTAATCGACGTTGCCGATCTCGTTATCAGTGTCCTGGCGGTTCAGCTCCGTGAGATAAGCTTCAAACTCATACTCATCATCGCCGGTCTCGCCGTTGCTATACCGTATCGTGACCTTTGTTTTGTTGTTGTAGACCGCAAACAGGTCGGAGTACCCGTATCCCGCGTCGTATTTCAGCCGGGCATTACCGGAGGCTGTTCCATCGCCACGGCCCGGAATGTATTCCGCATCGCCCGGCAAATCTTTATTGCTTATCTCAATCATATTGCGCGTAAGCTGCAACTGATTGTCCATTGCCACGGCGATCAATGTGTCGTCCACAAAGATCCCGAAGTCTGCGCCGTTTACATATCCTGTGCTTGGCATTGTTATTCACCTTCGTTTTTAGTGTTACTGTTTATAAAATATTCATCAAGTTCTTTTGCCGTTTTTGGTCCCACGCCCTTAACATCCGTCCACTCTTTCAGCCCGCTGGCGTGCTGCAGGTTATCAATACCGGCCTTAAGGAACAGATCACGACCCGGCATGTCGGCAGGAAGCCCAATCTTCTCCTGGCCGATACCATCAGATATCAGTTTTTGAGCCTCATCATTCATGTGATGAAAGGTTATAAGCGTTCCTGCACGCTTGGTTACTCCGCGTGGGTTCACATAATCTTCAAGTAGTATGATTACAATTGCCATAGTTATCCTGGTTGTGTTTTTATGCTAAATTCGCTCATTATCCGTCGGATTTCTGTGCCGTCATCAAACCCATCACCGCCGCCCGATTCCCAACGAATGCTGTTTACTTTGTTTCCGGCCACAACACCCCTGAAGCGGTTAAGGGCTGAGACCGCCAGGGAGCGAAGTGTTTCAAGCTGCGCCTGGCTGCCGGAAAAGTGATCCAGCTGCACCCTGTATGTAACAAAGCCAAGAGCGTCTTTATCCTGCTCCGCAACCACGCTTATAAGGGTGTATGTGGCGTATGGCAGGGTGGTGCCTTGCCTCGCAACACTTGGGTACAGCTTTATACCGCCCGCTTGCGGGTCCTCACCAAGAGCATCTGCATACGCCGAATTTCCAGATAATATGCTATAGAGTATTGTTCCGTGCATCTTAATCCAGCCTCACAAAAAGCAGCACATATACAATCACGGCTGCGCCTTTAATGCTATTTATTGTTGCTGTTATCACTTTTTTGATCATTCGGGGCCGATCTACTCGTCTTCGGCCTCTTGTTTCCATAATTCAATTCCGCCTATGACGGTAAGCACACCGGCCACAATCTCTACAATGGCGGCGGGATAAATCACTATTCCAATTGCACCCAGTACGGCGGCAACGCCTTCCCAGGTGGATTTTTGTTTCAGATACGGCTTAATTCGTCGAGGCATAGTTCTGGTGGTTTTATTTACGATTAACTGTGCGGCCTCTCTGGCCTTAACTACACTTCCGGGTAAAAACAGTGTGGCAAAATCAACAACCATGCCCACCGTTCGGCCCGCTTTATTTTCTCCGCGAATAAACGCGGAAAGCCGCTCTCTAAAAGGGCGGCGTTTATCAAATGCTATCTCAAATTCGTTTTCAACCTCTACTCGCAGATCAACCGGATCGGGCGGTCTTGCCTCCGGATTAAACTTCTGACCTTTTATATGGCGGCGCTCAATTTCTATCATCGGGCACGTTTAGGCTTTTAGATATCCGGTCAAGCTTCTCCTCAATGTTTCGCTCCATCCTGTCGAGGCGCTGTATAACCATATAGTCGAGGCGTTCACGGTCGATGTAGTTCTGACGAACCTCCATCCTAAACTGCTCGTGCCGCTGTTGTTGCTCAGTCAACTTGCCAATCTCGCTGTCGAGATAGGCAAAGGCGATAACCACCATTACAAGTATTACACCCGCGTTCAAGAGCGTGCCCATCGTTATTTTCTTTTCAATTTGGATGCCCATTTTAGTCATCAATCTGTTTCAATCGGTTCCATATTTCTAATACAGCATTTAAACTGTATTGCCTTCCAAGCTGTGCGTTATAAAACTTGCCGTCATCGTTGCTTTGATAAAAGAAGTAGCGCTTCGTCTGGCTGGCACCCTGAATTTCTTTCAGTGTTGCCAAATCGCCATTGTCATTCAGTGTCCATGCCACCCAGCGCAGCGGACGCGAACGCTCACCGCCCTGATGGATATCTTTATGAATGCCCGGCGTGCGGTGTATCTTTCCATCAGCGCGGTTCGTGTAGCGCCAGTCGAGGTACATACCCACGCCCATCCACGGCCATGCTGTTGATAGCGTCCAAAGATGAAGCGGATCAAGCGGCTCTCGCATGTATCCATCTTTTTTGAAGAGGATCTGATCAACCGCCTCGCCCCATCCATGCACGCCATCCACATCCCGCCAAACACTGCTCAGGAATGTGGGGTAACCGTGCCAGTGGCGTTCTTTGTACAAATTTTCAAGAAGCGCGGGCTTTGTTTTCGACACATCACCACCGCGAATACCAATCTCCGAGCGCGTAAACAACGCCCCGTAAATCTGCATCAACTTCGTGAGTGTGTGCTGGCTATTCATCGTATTTGCCTTGTGTCCATGTTGCCTTAATTGACAGCCCTTCTCTTCGCCCAATTTCTTCAATGTTGGTGATGTCATACCGATACCCCTCATAAACAATGGATGTATCTTCGCGAACCTCTGGGTGATACCTGGTAACAAATACCCGCTTTCGCTCCGGTGTCTTTTTGTCCGACTGAAACACCTCGTTTCCGCCATCACTGTGAACCATTGCCCACACTCCGTCATCACTTATGATTGACTCCCATGAGGCAATCCGCTGCCCGGTGTTGTCTTTCGTAAAGGCCGGAGACTCAAAAAGAATCCGCCTGTCCATTTTGCCCGGATCTATCAATGGAACCTCCATTTCTTTAACCCGTCCGTAAAGTGCCGAACGCGCGCCGGAACCGGGATTGAGTAATCAATCCGTTTGTCTGCCAGGTCACGATGATTGTAATAATGTGTGATCAGCAGCTTCATCGCTGTATGGGCGCGCTTTGGAATCTTGGCCTTCGTGTATCCGGCTTTAAAAACAACCTTTACCGGGTACAGCTCGTCATCTTTTGTGTCCGGAAGGTTTGAATTAAATATCAACCGGCACGGTATTTCCTGGTGAATCACTTTATATGATCCGGTGTCAAGTGTCTGATCATTGCCATCCTTATCGATATAAGTAATCTCCACGCTTTCTTTATCCAGTGGATATCTGGGAATCGTTATATCCGTAAATCCATTTAGATAAAGCTCGTAGGTGCTTACACCGAAATTGAGGCCTGTTTCATCTTCCAGCCACTCGCGTGATGTAATCGACAGCTCATAGATATCATTATCATTTAAAGAGAGATCCTCCTTTAAAAAGCTCTTAACTTCCGGCAGGCTGAATATCTCCTCCTCTGGTTCTGATATGCGATGAAGTGTTCGGCCCATTCAGTTTGTTACTTTTTGGATTCTTATTTTTTCTTTTTGGCTTCCGGATCTACAGCAAACCCAAGCTTGATCCACTCATCGGCCTTATCGGAAGGCACATCCTGCTCAATCCCCACGAAATACGCTGATTTTGGCGGTTTTTGTGTGAAAACCACGGTTTTTGTTCCTCTACTTTTGCTGCTGCTTTTTGTCTTTTTTTTCGCCATTTCTCTGTGATTTGGTTAAAAAAGCCCGGAATTTAATCCGGGCTTAATTGATTTACGATGTGATGATGTCCTGAACAGCTGCGAAAGACTTCGCTCTCAGTACAGCAACATCAGCATACATGTTCAACACCAGTCGGGTTGTACCCTTAAGTGCTTGCGTGTATGGATCTCTCAGAATCTCCAAACCACCCCACATACCATATACCAGGTCGTTGAAGTTTCCGAACACCATTGCGGAAAGGTCATCATTGTTGCCTTTTTCAATATCACTGGGCACAAGGTTGGTCACGCCAACATTGTATCCGTTCAATTGATCGGCGTTGAATGGCCACACAAACAGGCCTGACCCTTCATCAACCTTGGTGTTTTTGAGCGTTCCGCGCACTTTGGCGTTCGTCAGGTATCCCAGTGATCCAACGTCAGCGTTCTCAACTGCAATTGCAGTTTCAAGATTGATAACATCTGCCCGTACAGGATCGGCACCGTTCGCGTTTGTACCAGCGTCGTCGGCGCCACCGGCATAAACCGCTCCAATACCAGAGGTGGCAAGAATGCCCCTTGGTGATCCGCTGGATGCGTCACCGGCAATTCCGGCATACTCAAGGCCTCGCTGTGCTGCATTAAGAATTTGTCGCTCAATCCGAGCATCCACTGATGGCGATGTTTGGTTCAGCAACTGATTACTGAGATCAACGAATGTTCCGCCACGTTTTGGTGAGATAGATACCTTACCAACCTTTGGCTCGCTTTCTGTAACCTCAGCAACCTCTGTGGCCGCCCATGCAAATGCAGCAACGGTGCTTTCGGTTGGCCAGTCGATGTTGCCGGTCAGCCCGGTCAGCATATCCGCACCAAGGCCAACAGTTACCATTCTGTCATAAAGATGGTCAATGAAAGACCGTAGCTCTGTGGCTACTGCGTTACCACCGTCAACAGCCTCACCGGCAACCATTGCGTTATGAATGGAAAGCTTCTTGTTTGCAAGAACTTTCTGTGGAATGTACAATGCCACACCACGCTTGCCGTTCGGTGATGCTCCGGCTGCGGTTAGCTCATTCATGGCCTCGTCGCTCATTTCGCGATAGAACCCGGTTACTTCACCATCTGATGCTTGTTTGATCGCTTCGGCAATCGAGTAATTCTCAATCTCTTTGCGCTCGCCATCATCATCATTTCGGTCAAACACATTGTGTGCCTCGCTGGCTTTCTTCTGTGCGATAAACTCTTCACGGTTAATTACGTGATCAAGCTCGTCGATTTTGTTTTCCAGCTCGTTCCATCGAGTCTGCGCATTCTCATCGAATCCGCCTTCGTGCTCGTTATGCAACGCTTCCATTTGTTGTACAATGTCAGCGCGCTCTTCTTTTACCTGTTTTAGATTTGGTTTTGACATGATTATTTACCTTGTTTTGATTTTAAGTATTCGAAGTTCACGCGCTCGCTTTGCATTGGAGGCGATCACGTTCTGCGTACGTTCTTCCTGTTTCTTTTCTTCTTCAGTCTTCCTGAAATTATCTTCATCAACATTGGCGCGCAGTGATGCCTTAATTGCCTTTTTTTCTTCTTCTGTAAACTCCATATCAGACAAATATGTGTTTGCAATGCGCCGGATGTTGTTCTTTAAATTCTCAGTATCTTCGCTGTCCGGGTCAGGGGATAGGTGGTCGGTCATTGGGTCATCTTCATCGGCCGGATCAAACAGCTCGTCCACAAAGCCCATTTCAAGGGCGGTCTGTGCGTTGATCCACTTGCCGTAGCCCTCGCCAGAGTCCATCAGCTCGATAATCTCCTGGTC
>CAZHUP010000171.1:0-5593 GCA_964535495.1 uncultured Rhodohalobacter sp. | reverse complement strand
ATCAGCCTGCCGGATGGGGATGGGCAATTATTAACTTTGTTTGGTGGGTAGGTATTGGTCACGCCGGAACATTGATTTCCGCTATTCTATTTCTGTTCAGACAGGACTGGAGGACAGCCATTAACCGATTTGCAGAGGCAATGACCATTTTTGCCGTTATGTGTGCCGGTATCTTCCCAGCTATTCACGTTGGTCGTATCTGGGTAATTTACTGGGTGTTTCCATTGCCTAACCAGATGGCTATGTGGCCCAACTTTAACTCTCCCCTTCTTTGGGACGTTTTTGCTGTATCAACCTATTTTACGGTATCAACACTCTTTTGGTATGTAGGTCTTGTTCCTGATCTTGCTACACTTAGAGATCGAGTTAAAGGCAAATTTGCTAAATTGGCTTACGGAACATTTGCTCTTGGATGGCGTGGCAGTAACAGGCACTGGTGGAACTACGAGAAGTCTTACATGATTCTCGCCGGACTGGCCACACCGCTGGTACTCTCTGTACACACCATTGTATCTTTCGACTTTGCCGTTTCACTTATTCCAGGATGGCACACGACAATCTTCCCGCCTTACTTCGTTGCAGGAGCTGTATTTTCCGGGTTTGCCATGGTGTTAACACTGATGATTATTGTTCGGAAAATCTACGGGCTTGAAGAGGTGATGACGGTCGATCACATTGAGAAGATGAATATCATTGTGATGGTAACCGGTACAATGGTCGGATTTGCATACCTGATGGAGTTCTTTATCGCATGGTATGGCGGTGTTGAGTATGAGAAAGCCATTTTTATTCTACGGGCCACCGGTCCATACGCATGGGCATATTGGATTATGGTAACGTGTAATGTTATTTCACCACAATTCTTCTGGTCTAAAAAATTACGGCGAAATGTGGCATTCACATTTGTAATCTCTATTGTGGTAAATATTGGAATGTGGTTCGAACGATTTGTAATTACAATTACGTCGCTTTCACAGGATTTCTTACCGTCATCGTGGGGATACTATTCACCAACTTTCTGGGATATCATTACTTATGTTGGAACATTCGGACTGTTTTTCACATTCTTCCTGCTCTTCCTCCGCTTCCTGCCAATGGTTGCAGTAGCAGAGCTGAAAGGTGTTATGCCTCAAGCTGATCCACACAATTACGACGAAAATGGAGATTACAATCCTCCGAAAGTAGAAATACCGGAACCTGTAAAAGATTCAGCACAAAAAGGATAAAGTGATGAAGAAATCTACTGAAGAAAATAAAATGTACGGTGTACTCGCTGAGTTCAGAAATCCCAAAGAACTTATCGATGTAGCTAAGAAAATTAACCAAAACGGATTTAGAAAGTACGATACATTCAGCCCCTTCCCTATTCACGGGATTGATAAAGCTATGAATCTACCTAAATCAAAACTTGGTTGGATTGTGGGTATTCACGGCCTGATTGGTTTGGTCGGGGCATTTGCAATGATCTATTTTATGATGGTTGTTGATTATCCGCTAAATATCAGTGGAAAACCTTTGATGAATATACCGGCATGGATTCCGGTAATCTTTGAGTTAACCATTCTTCTCTCAGCTTTTGGTGCTGTGTTCGGAATGTTTTTCTTAAACGGTTTACCGCGATTTAATCACCCGCTTTTTAATTCTGAAAACTTTAAAAAAGCAACAGATGACGGATTCTTCGTCTGTATCGAAGCTGAAGATCCACAGTTTGATGCAGAAAAAGTACAGACTCTTTTGAAAGATGCGGGTGGTACGAATATTGAAAAGATTTACGACAACTAAACATTGCAGTAATTCAACTAGTTTTAAAAAATAACTATTTACAGCAGTTAAACTGGGTTTACTCAGTACAATTGCTGCATCTGATTTAAATTTTAATTTGTTCACACAGATGAAATTAAACACAGCCAGAATTTGCGCCCTACTATTGATTTCGGTCATGTTGATGTCATGTCGGGGTCAAAAATCTGAAAAACCTCCTATTCACCCTCAGTTGAATATGGATTTTCAGGAAAGATTTAATGCTCAGCAAGAGAATCGCTTTTTTGCTGACGGACGTGCCATGCGCACACCGGTTGAAGGAACAGTTGCGAGAGGTCAGCTTCGTCATGACACCGCTCTTTACGACGGCGTTGATGAAAGCGGGGAATACATTAATGAAATTCCTTTCGATATAACAGAATCCTTCCTTTACAGAGGGCAAGATATGTATCAGGTATACTGTCAGATGTGTCATGGAGGCACCGGGGACGGACAGGGTATTATTATGACCGGTGGTTACGGATATGTACCTGCACCTACTTTCCATAGACAGGACAGCTATAATATGCCTGATGGTGAAATCTATTCTGCCATCGCTTATGGAATAAGAAACATGCCTGGATACTCTTCGCAGATCAAAGTTGAAGACAGATGGGCCATCGTTGCCTATGTAAGAGCATTGCAAAGAAGTCAAAATGTGCCGGAATCGGAAATGGAGCGGTATGATGTTGATTTGGCTCAGCTTTTGCAGGATGATGAAGAACGCAGAGCGAGGGAAGCTGAACTTGCTGAACAAAGAGCTGCCGCCAGAGGGGAAGAAGAAGTCTCAGCTGAACGAGGAGAACAGCTCGTTGTAAGAAATGCTTGTAATGCTTGTCACTCTGATGACGGAACCAGACTGGTCGGTCCTACTTTCAAAAATCTATATGGCGCAGAAAGAAACTTTACAGATGGCACTTCAGCAATTGCTGATGAGGAGTATTTGATTGAATCTATCGTAGAACCCGGGGCTAAGATTGTTGAAGGTTATGACAATGTGATGGCTCCTTACGATTACCTGTCTGATGGTGAATTACAATCTATCGTAGAGTACATAAGAACACTTTCTGATAATTAACACAGAGCGTAAAAAGAAATAAATTCATGGCTTCAAACAGTCCACAATTAGCTGATTCCGTTCAATTTCCGGCTCAAAAAGATGCCACAAAAGCATTATATGGCGTTGGTGTCGTAGGTCTAATTGCAAGTGCAGTTGGCTATTTTCTCAATGCGGATCAGTTTTTCTTCTCTTATCTGACAAGCTTCACATTTTTCACCAGTTTTGCACTTGCGGGCTTAATTCTGGTAAAAATACATCACATTACGAAATCTTCCTGGGGAGCTGTTATCAGAAGAATACCCGAATCTCTTTTTGCAAAACTCTGGATATGGGCACTCTTCTTTATACCTATCCTCTTAGGGCTTTCGAACCTCTATAGCTGGACAAATACTGAGTATGTAGCAGATGATCCAATTATGTTAGGGAAAGTTCCCTATCTGAATGAGCCATTCTTTTTGATTCGACAAATACTCTACTTTTCAATTTGGGGATTTTTCGGCTACAAACTACACCAGGTATCTCTTAAGATGGACAGAACCCGAGATTGGGGCCTTACTGTACTCCTAAGAAAGCTGAGTGCACCGGGTATCCTTATATTCTCCCTTACAGTTGCATTTGCCAGCTTTGATTGGTTGATGTCTCTCGATGCTCATTGGTTTTCTACCATGTTTCCGGTCTACTTCTTTTCCATGAGTATTCAGGCAGTATTTGCTTTCATCATATTGTTCATCTTCTGGATGCACAAAAACGGCATGTTGAAAAACACTATTGAAAAAGCTCATATTTATGATTTAGGAGCCTGGTTCTTCGGTTTCACCGTATTCTATGCGTACATCGCATTTAGTCAGTTTTTACTTCAATACTATGCAAATATTCCGGAAGAGACCCTTTGGTTCTATTTTAGAATGGAAGGCAGCTGGGCTATCATTACGTACATGCTGCTGTTTGGCCGTTTTGTTATTCCGTTTTTCTTATTACTGAACAGAGACACAAAACATAATAAAACACTGCTCATTATCACTTCTGTACTTGTATTAGTGATGCATTACATAGAATTTATATGGATTATAATGCCGGTTCTTCATGGAGAAGGGTTCTCGATCAGCTGGATTGATGTCACTACATTTATAGGATTAGGCGGTATTTTTATGGGAATGTTCTTCCAGACATTTAAAAACAATAATATGATTCCGGTGAACGATCCCTATCTCCCGGATTCACTTCACAAAGAGTATCATCAATAAATTTTCTTTAACTGCATTTAGCTATGAGTAAAAGCTCAAAAGATTTCACTAAAGAAGAAAAAGCAGCAATAGCGCTAAAAGCTGCATCGGGCGAAGAAAATACGCTCCATGAACTTGCGGAGAAACACAATGTTTCTGTTGAAGAAATACGTAATTGGATGCGCGAAACCGGTGTTACTCCCGTTAACGAGGATGATGATAGCGTAACTATCGAAACAACTGATAACTACGCATCCTCTGTTGAATACGGTGCAGCTTTTGACCAGCCCGACTACAAAAAAATTGTATTTTGGAGTGCTTTCGGATCTGCCGTAGTTCTGCTCATTATAGTCTCAATTTTTTACGTACACAGTTATAGCACATCAACTGTTTACGACAGAACTTCTGAGGAGAGCCAGTTCTACGACATACAGCAAATTCAGCAGAGCGATATGGAAACGCTTAACAGTTTTGGAGTTGTAGATCCCGAAGAGGGAATTTATCGCATCCCGATTGATAGAGCTATCTCGGAAATAGTGAATGAAAGTAATTAGGGTAATTTTATGAAGTACACACTGATAATCGGAACATTGATTTCAGTGTTTTTCATTTTTACTGCCGGTTCGGTATCTGCTCAGTTAAATCAGTCTAAACCGCAAATACTTGAAGAAATTGGTGTTGATGAAAAACTTGGGGATACGATCCCTCTTGATCTGAAATTTGCAAATGCTGAAGGTGATTCAGTAAGATTAGGCGACCTATTTATCGACGGAAAACCTGTACTTTTAAATCCATTATACTACGACTGCCCTACTCTTTGTGGTCTGGTTCTTGATGCGGTTTATAAAGTAGTGGAACAGTTAGTCTGGTCTCCGGGCGAAGATTATACAATTATCTCTTTTAGTATTGACCCGGAAGAAGGACCTGAGCTTGCTGCTCAAAATAAAAGATCTTATTTAGAGTCTCTCGACAGACCTAAAGCTGATGAAGGGTGGCACTTTTTAACCGGCAACCGGCAGGAAATTGAAGCACTGACAGAATCGATTGGATTCCGATATAAATATGATGAACGCACCGGTGAGTACGTACATCTGGCCAGCATTATGATGCTGAGCCCGGAGGGTAAAATTACTCGTTACCTCTACGGTGCTACATTCAGGGAGTTTGATCTGCGAAATGCACTATCTGAAGCAGCTGATGGTAGAATCGGTTCAGCGATCGATCAGATTATTTTATACTGTTTTACATACGATCCATCATCGCAAAGTTATGTACCGGTTGCAATGAATATTATGAAACTCGGTGGCTTGGCTACCGTGATTATTCTGGGTATATTTCTTGGAATTTTTTGGAGGCGCGAGCGCCAATCTTTACAATCCTCAAAAACAATTATCGAAAATGAATAGACTTATTGAATATATGCTTCCGCCGGCTAAAAGTACCATCGCCGGTGAAACAGATGCATTGTTCTACTTCATCAACGTAACCAGTTTTATTCTTCTCTTTGGAA
>CAZHUP010000170.1:0-5611 GCA_964535495.1 uncultured Rhodohalobacter sp. | reverse complement strand
CCGGATTATCTTCGGAAGCTGTCTCTTCAGCTTTTTCTGAACTGAACACAACCCTGCCAACTGCAGCTCCGGGCGAAGCCGGCAAACCAACTCCCAAAACAGAATCCTTTTCAACTGATTCTTCATCAATTTGAGGGTGTAGAAGCTGATCTAAATGATTGGGCTCTACAAGTGATTTCACAGCTGTTCGGTTATCAATCTTCCCTTCATCAACCATATCTACGGCAATCTTAACGGCTGCTTTACCGGTTCGTTTACCATTTCTTGTCTGCAGAATGTAAAGTGTTCCTTTTTGTATGGTAAACTCAATATCCTGCATATTTCCATAGTGCTCTTCCAGTTTTTTTGAAAAGCCAAGGAGTTCGTCAAAAGCTTCCGGCATAGCGTCTTTAAGCTCATTAATGTCTTTAGGGGTCCGGATTCCAGCAACCACATCTTCGCCTTGTGCGTTTATTAAAAACTCTCCATAAAGTTTGTTCTCACCGTTCGATGGATTTCTGGTAAAACAAACACCGGTCGCACAGTCATCACCCATGTTGCCGAATACCATCGCCTGTACGTTTACAGCCGTACCCAGCAAGCCTTCTATTTGATTTATTTTACGATACTTCACGGCCCTGTCACTGTCCCAGGAGCTAAAAACTGCATTAATGGCAAATTCAAGCTGTTCGTAGGGGTCATTGGGGAACATATGACCTGTTGCTTTTCGATAAACGGCTTTATATCGCTCAACAAGATCCTTCAAATCATCAGCGTCCAGATCTGTATCATCCTTGACTCCTTTCTCATCTTTCAGCTTTTCGATAGCACGCTCAAATTTTTCGTGAGGAATACCCATCACAACACCCCCGAACATGTCAATAAATCTACGGTAGCTGTCGTAAGCAAATCGCTCGTTGTTGGTATGCCCGGAAAGCGCTTCCACACTTTTGTCATTTAATCCCAGATTCAGCACCGTATCCATCATCCCCGGCATGGATGTCGCCGCACCTGAACGAACCGACAAAAGTAAGGGATGTTCTGAGTCTCCGAGATGAGCTCCCATAATCTCCTCAATGAATTTGACCCCTTCTTTCATCTGTTTTTTTAAACCCTTGGGCCATTTGCCATTGTGGGTTGAGTAGTAGTGACAAGCCTCTGTAGATATTGTAAATCCCGCGGGCACCGGCAACCCTATACTCGACATTTCCGCCAGGTTGGCTCCTTTTCCGCCAAGCAACTGCTTCATGGATCGATCCCCATCCGCTTCTCCCGCACCGAATGTATAAATTTGTGCTCCTTTCGTCTCCTTATTCATAATAGCCTCCGATTAGTTATATAGTAGAAATGCTGCTCTTCTCTTTAGATGATTGATAATTAAATTGCCACCCATCTATTAACATATTATATAAATATGTGGATTTTGTGAAACTTCTCGTCAGCTACTCAGACTATATTTGAACTCTTTTTGGTTTGATCTCTCCGCCTGACTATTTTGGTGGCTGTTTACCACTAACCCGAAAATTGCTCTGTATGAAATTTAAAATGCCGCATACGCTCACGCTGCTCTTTTTCCTGATGGTAGCAGCCTTAGTGGCAACGTGGATTATTCCTCAAGGTCAATTTGAGACTCAAATTGTTAACGACCGTGAAGTTGTAGTTCCCGGAACATTTCAAACCGCCGAAGATGCTGAATTTTTAGGCCCAATTACTCTCTTTACTGCTATTCCTCGTGCTTTTGCTGCAGCACAGGATATAATCTTTTTCCTTTTCATCATCGGGGGTGTCCTGGCAGTTATTCGTAAAACCGGCGCCATCGACGCGCTGTTGGGCAGATTGCTCGAACGTTTGGGTGGACGCCCCGGTACGCTCATTTTCATCACTGTATTTGTATTTGCCCTTGCTTCGAGTGCAATGGGAGCTTCCGCAGAATACATTCCTTTTGTTTTGATTTTGGCAGCCCTTTGCCGAACCATGAAGATGGATACGATGACGGCTGTTGGAATTATTGTAGCAGGCTATGGAATTGGATATGGAGCAGCGGCATTTAATCAATACACGGTAGTGGTTGCACAAGGCGTTGCGGATCTGCCAACCTACTCTGGCTGGCAGGTGAGGATGGGAATTCTCGTTCCGTTTGTAATGATCGGCGCACATCACATTTACAGCTATTCGAGAAAAGTACAGAGAGACCCTTCCGTCAGCTTGATGAAAGGGCTTGCCCCTCCCGATCCGGGAGCCACTCCCAAAGAGTATCCTAAGCTTTCTGCCGCACATGTAGCCATTCTGTTTTCATTTATTCTCGCTCTTGGAATTGCCGTATGGGGAATTGCAACCCGTGGGTGGTACCTGACTGAATTAGGAGCTGCATTTGTAATTCTCGGTGTTGTAACTGCCATTATCGGGAAAATAGGCCCAAGCCTGATGGCTAAAGAATTTGTAAAAGGAGCTAAAGATTTAACTGAAACAGCACTGTTGGTTGGTGTGGCACGTGGAATTGCACTCATCATGGAAGATGGTGAAATACTTCACACCATTGTGAATGCACTCTCTGTTCCGCTTTCAACTGTGGGGCCGGAACTATCTGCTGTTGGAATGATGATTATGCAGACAATTCTGAACCTGTTCGTCCCGTCCGGAAGCGGGCAGGCCTTTGTAACCATGCCGTTGATGGCACCTTTGAGTGACCTGCTCGGAGTTTCCCGACAAATCGCCGTTCAGGCATTTCTGTTTGGCGATGGCTTTGCCAATATGATTGTTCCAACCAATGCAGTTTTGATGGGAATCCTTGGAATGGCCGGTGTTCCTTACGATCGCTGGTTCCGCTTCTGTCTGCCGTTGCTCGCCAAACTGCTGGCATTTGCAGCAATCTGTATGGTAGCAATGGTGATGTTTGGATACTCTTAATCAACGGACATCTGCAACCGTTACGCGAATCCCCTTCCTCTCAAGATCTTGTATGATCGATTGAGAGGTCTGGCCATCGGTGATGATGTGTTGAATAGAGTCGATTGTACAAATCCGGCCGAAACCACGCTTTCCAAATTTGGTATGATCTGCCAATACAACAGTGTACTGTGATATATCAATAAATTTCTGATTCAGGCTGGCCTCCATCAAATTGGTTGTTGTTAACCCATACTCCAGGTCAACACCATCCACTCCAAGAAATAGAATTCCACAGGTGATATTGTTTAAAAACTGCTCTGCATAAGGCCCGACAACGGAATTGGAGCTCGGACGAAGCTGACCGCCAAGCTGTGTAATGTCTATATTTTCTCGCCCTGAAAGCGTAAGTGAAACATCCAGGGATGATGTAATTACGGTCAGGCGGTTTTGGGAGTAGATCTCACGCGCCAAAGCAGAAACCGTTGTCCCGGATGCCAGAATGATAGAATCGCTATCACCAATTAATTTTACCGCCTCTTTTGCGATCAACTCTTTCTCTTTAGCTTGTATTTTAGCTTTTTCCGAAACCGGGCGATCACTGGTGTAAGGATTCGAAAGAGTTGCGCCGCCATGAGTTCTGAAAAGCAGATTCTTGTCTTCCAATAAACGCAAATCCTTTCTAATAGTTACTTCAGAAACGGATAACTCATCACTTAACTCCTGAACATTAACTTTTCCCTTCTCTTTCAGTTTATTTAAAATTATTTCGTGGCGTTCTGAAATCGTCATAATAAGGTTTCGTTTTTGTCCTAAAATACAAACCGACTGACTTTAGACAAAATAATTACCATATATGAAACATTACGAAAGTATTTAACGCCAATAGTTAACGCTATTTCTAGATGTACCGCGCAGAAAGCCTTACACCCCAGTTTTTAAGTTTCGTTTGTCTTTCGTTTCATTTTGTTTTATAATAGTTGCAGAACATAATGAAACAAAAGCCCAATAATCCACACCGGCATGAACAGATCAGAAAGAGTAAATCAATTAGAGAAGAACCCCGAGAAGGTTTGGGATATAATTATAATAGGAGGAGGAGCCACCGGCTTGGGAGTGGCACTGGATTCAGCCTCAAGAGGCCTGAGTACACTTCTGCTGGAACAGTCTGACTTTTCAAAGGGAACGTCCAGCAGAAGCACCAAACTTGTACACGGAGGAGTTCGGTACTTAGCGCAGGGTAATATAGATCTAGTACGAGAAGCACTGCGCGAAAGAGGATTGCTTGAAAAGAATGCCCCTCACCTTGTTCAGAACGAAGTATTTGTTATTCCCAATTACACTCGTTTCAATAAGCTATTCTATACAGTCGGTTTAAAGATGTACGATCTTTTATCCGGGAAACTGAGCCTTGGCAAGTCAAAAGGCATATCCAAAAAAGAGACTGTTTCCAGAATTCCCACTATCAATCAAAATGGATTGAAAGGAGGGGTGATCTATCACGACGGTCAGTTTGACGACTCTCGTCTTGCGATCAATGTTGCTCAAACCGCTATTGAACAGGGAGCAGATGCATTGAACTACTTTGAAGTAAACGGACTCCTTAAAGATGGTGAGAATGTAGCCGGCGTAAAAGCTATAGACAAAGAGAGTGGTAAAGAGCACTCATTTAAAGGCAGAGCCATCATCAATGCCACCGGTGTGTTTGTGGATGAAATTTTAAAGATGGATCAGCCCGATCACAAAAAATCCATCCGCCCAAGCCAGGGAGTTCACGTGGTATTAGACAAAGAATTTATGCCGGGTAAAGATGCGATTATGATTCCAAAAACTGATGACGGACGAGTTCTGTTTGCCGTGCCATGGCACGACAAAGTTGTGGTTGGCACCACGGATACTCCACTGGACGAACATAGCCTGGAGCCGACAGCCCTTGAGCAGGAGATAGAGTTTATACTTACAACTGCTAAAAAATACCTCTCTAAAGCTCCAACCCGAAAGGATGTTAAAAGCGTCTTTGCCGGACTGCGCCCGCTGGCAGCACCAAAAGGAGACTCTGATAAAACAAAAGAGATATCCAGAAGCCATAAGATTATCGTCTCTGCATCGGGCTTAATTACCATTACAGGCGGCAAGTGGACAACCTTCAGAAAAATGGGAGAGGATACTGTAGACAAAGCTGTGAACGTCCACAATCTGAAAGGGAGCGAAAGCAAAACTGAGGGGATGAGAATTCACGGTTACCTGGAAAACGTTGATTTCCAGGATCCACTCTACTTCTACGGTTCAGACAAAAAAGGAATTGAATTACTTACTGAAGAGAACCCCGACTGGAGAAGTCCGATTCATGAAAATTATCCATATATAAAAGCCCAGGTCATTTGGGCCGTACGACATGAAATGGCACGTACTGTAGAGGACTTCCTTGCACGAAGAGTCCGCGTGCTTTTTCTGGATGCACGTGCCGCTATCGACATGGCCGAAACTACCGCGAAGTTAATGCAGAAGGAGCTGGGTGAAGATGACGCATGGGCTAAAAATCAGTCTGAAGCTTTTATTAAGCTGGCCAATCGCTATCTGCTGGAAGAGTACAATCCTTCCAATACAATTTAACTACCAACCAAAACAACTCAACCAATGGAAAAATACATCTTATCACTGGATCAGGGCACAACCAGTTCCCGGGCCATAGTCTTTAATAAGCAAGGAGCTATCGTTTCTACCGCTCAAAAAGAGTTCAGACAAA
>CAZHUP010000169.1:0-5623 GCA_964535495.1 uncultured Rhodohalobacter sp. | reverse complement strand
GATCGATCACATCGGGTCCGGCGTTGGCGGAGTGGATCGGGTTGGCCACATAGCGGATCACAGAGTAGCGGGCATCGAGCAGACTGAAGTCGGGATCATCGACCGGGGCCATCTCGGCGCGGATCGCATTTTTGAATCCGGCCTCTTCGAATGCAATCTGCCACTCATCAACTCCTTCTTTAAAATAGGGTCTCCACTCTTCTGGCGTTGCCGGGTCGATGTAGAAGACAATCGGATTCTTAGGCTCCACCAGTTCACCCCTCAGATAAGCTTCCTCATCCACCGGTTCGAGTCGAAAACGGGTCACATATCGTTTCGTTCTGCTGTACTGAGCATCACTGCCGTAATCGGTCTGCGACACGCTGATCATCGCCACGCGCTCATCAAAGAGGCGCGGACGCATCGGCTCTTCGGGTAGCAAAATCATGCTATGGTTCACCTCAATAGAAATTGATCCGGTTCGCTGCTGCGATGGCGGATTATCGGCATTGTAGGTGAGAACCGTTCGGACCTCGATATTCTCCGGAAAGCTTTTTACAAACTCCATAAACGAGCGGTTTCTATCCAGTCCGCGAACCGTATACTGCTGACGATGCCGGTTCTGCAGACCAAAGAGACGGGAATCTTTCAGATAGAGATCACTCACTTCGATCACTACTGATCCGTTGCGCGACTCCACAATGTCAAATGATTCAATGATCGCCGGAAAATTGGAGTTCTGAACCGCTTCGTAAACCGGCAGATTCTCGTCGGCGGTATTGCTGTAGGATACTCCGCGAAGCAGAATTTTATCTCCGCGCCGGTCCCACTGCACCACTTGCTGCCCTGCCAGTCGATCACCGCCCCAGCCAAGACCTTCCGCGGTTTTTGCGATTCGGCTCATGATCGCCATATCGCGTCCTAAAATTTCATTTGGGATCTCATAATAGATCTTATCGCCGGACTGATAGACATTAAAAAGCCCCTCATCCACTTCTGCATTAGATGGTATTACCTGAGCTTGTGTTGACCTATAATCCGATGTTGAGGCTGATTCAGTTGTCTGACAACCTATTAGTGTCATCATAAAAATAGCCGTACTAAAAAGTAAAACTGTGGTAGAGATTTTTGAAGTCATGAATAATATAGTTTGGTTTTTAAACTCGGTCTTCTAAATAGTGAGAACTGAGTTGAGACGCAAAGGTATTGCAAAATTTTACTACTCATGGCGAAACCAAAATGGGCTTTGCCTACGGTGCTTGGTTCGAACTTAAAACGGAGCTAAGCTAAGGATGCCGGTTTTTGAAAATAGATGTAGACCAAATGCCGTTAGGCATGAGCTGATATTGTATCCACAGAATTTATTCTTCATTTAACCCTCAGGAAAGAGCTCGCTTAAAATAGTACAACTCGCCATAACTCATCTCTGCACGCACAGTTATAGCTCTATGTAACATGAATATGTGATTTTCAATAAAAGCCTTTAGTAGTTGATTTTTATTGATTTAATCAAATTTCAATTACTGCAACCCTTTTCTCAGCAGGGCGTTTAAAAGGATAACTACATCAACTAACCTGATAAACACCAGTTGCCATGAAAAAGCTGATCAAATTTTTTATTACCGCTATCGCAATGTTTTTAATGCTTTCGGGGTGTGGTGAACGTGGGCCTGTTGGACCCGAAGGACCCAGGGGACCCCAAGGACCACCCGGACCGGAAGTCATTCCTACCTCTTTTGAATTTGAAGCAGATTTACTTCAGTCCAATGGCTTTGAGTACTTTTATGATATCCCTTCAGGAATTGAAGTATTTGATTCGGATGTGGTTTTAGCATATGTACTTGAAGATTATCTGCCTGACCCTGATTTAGAAGTCTGGCGACAACTCCCGCTTACAGAGTTTAACAGCAGAGGTACAGTACTAATCAATTTTGATTATACCGTTGTTGATGTACGAATTTTTATGGATGCCAACTATAACCTCGGCGCCGCTGATGAGTATCAAGATCTACTCATTCGAGCTGTACACGTGCCTGCAGGTTTTCTCAGCAACCAAAAGGCGATGGAGCTGAATGATGCAAAGTCCTATGCTGAGCTGGAGAAAATTCTGGAAGGTAATATTCGAAGAATGAGTAAAGTTGAGCGTTAATTAACCGATAAAGGTCACTTCTCTGTTTGCAACAAATAGAGAGAAGTGATCTTTTCACCTTTATGGTTCAAAGTCTAAAGGAACCATATCAGCCATTCTATATGACGACCAATATCCTCTAACTGCCACCGACATTATATCCAGCAGATTACCTTCAGGCATTACAAAAAAAGATCCGTCATCTCTTACCGGTACCAAACGTGCACGATCCCGGTTGTCATAAATATACGACCTTCTGCCCACCATCACATCTACAGGTTCTCTGAGGGTGAACCCTTTTACTCCCTGGTGGGCTAAATCTGGATCAAATCCATTGGCGGCCAGACTTTCCATTATGAGATCATCTTCAATCTCTTCTATTCTGACCCTTTGAGTTGAGTTCATCCAGACCACTTCAAACCGGTTCCTGGACAGTCGGTCTTCATGCAAACTTTTTAAAAAATGCCGCAATGAACCATTAAAAGCACGTTCCCTATTCCGTTCCCAGTTTCTCAGTTGTCGCCCCGATTCTGGTTCCATCTCCTCAAATCTGACCTGAACCCTGTAGTAGCCGGTATTGTCTCGTAAATTCCAGGCAAAATCATTTAACTCAACATATAGCTCATAGCCCATAGCCTTATTTATAAGTACTATCGGCTCCTCTGCTTTGGCTATTAGCCGGCCTGTTGCATCCCGATTAAAATCGAGTACCCATCTGTTTTTAATTACAACATCAGAGGCATTTAATGTGGTCCCTATAAATTCCCTCTTAAAACTCTCAAAATTATTTAGCCACTCGGTGTTGTCAGCTTTTACCTCTAACTCCGAAAGAACTATAGCTCTCGATTCAAGTTCCACCTCAAATATCAACCTAGGCTCATCCCCGCTTAGAGTAATCGTTCTTTTCTCTGTTTTATACCCAATTCTGCTGAATACCAGTTCAAATTGTCCTGCAAGGTCAGTTTGGAAATTAAAGCCCCCCTCTTGGTCAGTTGAACTGCCAAAGGTAGTATATGATATGTAGACATTTACTGCTTCAAGCGGTTCACCCGTATCTTTGTCTATTACTGAACCGGATATAACAGTTTGGTAATTGAGAGACGCACCATAGCCCGGAAACGAAAACACTAAAAATGCTGAGCATAACATACTTAAACTCAGGATATTTAAACTATATTTCAGTTTTAACCGGTTCATAAGTTTGCACTTATCTAATCGAAAGATGTGCAATAATCAATGCCAAAACATGGAAAAAAGTTTCCTTCGCTCCACATTCCAGAACAGGGAATGATTCTCTAGATTAAAACTGGAGTATTAAATATTTAGAGTGCGCAGAGTTCCTGCCCAAATAAAAAAAGGCACTCTGAATTTCTCCAGAGTGCCTCGGCTATAAATCATTCAGAGATCTATTTCACAGTCGTGGTTTCATCAATCCATGCGTAACACTCACCGACATTCTCATTGATCTGAAAACTGTCGCCAGTCTCCCATCCTCTAAAGAATTTATCCTCAGATGTAGGCATCGCACTTTTGTAAGAATTTGTTCTATTATTGACATTTGAAGCCAAACTTGGATCAGCCTCTTTTGCCTTGTTCAGATAATCAACTACGAGCCAGTACACGGTTCTGTCGTCTCTTTCGAGAGCTTGCCCGCCTGTACACTGCGAAATTGAGGCTGCATAAATTGAAGCAACTCTCATATAGGCCTCACCGAAGTTGCTGTCAATATCAATCGCCTTTCTGGCATATCGACGTGCTTCTCTGAACTGCTTCAGCTGCTGATGTGTATCCGCTAACTCCAAAGTAATCTCTTTTCGGTCTTCAGCATTTTCAGCTTTCTCAAGAGATTCTTCCAAAAACCGGACTGCCTCTTTGTAGTGACCATCATTCAAATATATAAATGCAACTTTTCTGGTATTAACGTAAGACGCATTCATTTCGTAGAGATCCATTGCTGTCTCAGCTGCTTTCTCAGCTTGATTTGTATTTTCATAGAGATCAACCAAATCCATAAGCAGTTGCTCTCTTTCATCGCCTGATGCATCTGCAAGCTGTGACTCGTAAAAATCGATACGCTCTTCCGGTCCATCAAAAAGTGACTCTCGTACTTCAGAAATCTTGCCTCTTAGGTTTGGAGTTGCATAATCCTCAATTTCATCAATCATCGCAAAGGCTTTATCACGATCTCTTTGTGATGCGAAATGCCCTAACAGAAAATCAGCAAAATATCCATCACTGGCGTCTGTAAATCTTTTTGGATCTTCCAGATAGGCCTTTTCGTATTTCTCGGCAATCTTTGCTGTACCAATATTTAAACCTGAATTATTTTCATGGTAGAAACGTCCTAATTTCATTTTCCACTCAAAAAGATCCATTTCATCTTCGGAGAACGTATCGAACGCTTCATCAAATACATTCAGAGATTTATTTAAATACGCCGTTTTTGCAGAAGGATCGCTTTCATTGTCTGCAAGCCCTTTATATACTCTAATCATCCGGTCAAACTGTCTAAGTAGATTAAAGCTGTTGTGACCTTCTATAGTTTCAGGTTTAGCTTCAATCATCCAAGCTCCAAAGTTGACAGCCATATCGTAGTCGTCACCTCTCCAGGCGTCGAGGAATATAGCATAAGCCTGCAGCTCACTCATTCCGTTCGGGGGTTCTTGCTGTGCAAATGCATTTGATGATCCTGCAATAAGCAATGCGAGTGTGATAATTAATGATCTCATAATTGTTGCTTGTTCGTTATTGATGCTCGTTGACCCAAAACATAACGGGCTGACGCCCAATTCATTGTATTTTCGAAATTTTCTAAACAGTGAATATGATCGAATGGAATCAGAATTTCAAATTAAAATTTCTCTCTAATCACTATTAAACACCGTATAAAGCATTTCTAAAACTTTAAAGTCTATTTGAAACAACTTGTTCCATAGCAAAAATGCTTCGCAAGTTTAAAAACTAATTACATTTCAATTTCACGACTCTCCTCAAGTTTTAGTAACATGTAACACAATATTTTTAAATAAAAAATCTACCATTCATGAAACACTTATTACTTACTGTTTTATCTTTTTTATTGGTGTCTGGTACATTCGCTCAGGATAATGGAAATGACTCCTGGGACGTTACCCAACACCGTGCAAACTATACAGAAATCAGTTTTGAAACGTCTGAAGGCACCTGGATGAACCTGGATGTGAGCCCGGACGGCACTGAGATCATCTTCGATCTGCTCGGCAACATCTACACCATGCCGATCGAAGGCGGCGAAGCAACCGTTCTGCGCGAAAGCCTCGCCTATGAAATTCAGCCGCGCTTCAGCCCCGACGGATCAAAAATCTCCTTCACCAGTGATGCGGGTGGCGGTGACAATATCTGGGTGATGAATCGTGACGGCTCCGATGCCAAACAGATCACAGACGAGAGTTTCCGCCTGCTGAACAACGCATTCTGGTCGCCCGACGGCAACTACCTGATTGCCCGTAAACACTTTACCTCCGCCCGTTCTCTGGG
>CAZHUP010000168.1:0-5630 GCA_964535495.1 uncultured Rhodohalobacter sp. | reverse complement strand
TGGAATCCCTTGATTACTTTATTTATCAAAACTTTTTATGGTTCAACAAAAAAGGCGTCTGTTTCCAGACGCCTTTTTTTAATCTGATTCTTTATTTACAAGAACACCTATTTAGCATTCTGGTAATTTTTCTCAACCTGATCCCAGTTCACCACATTCCAAAAAGCTTCGAGGTAGTCTGGTCTTCTGTTTTGATAGTTCAGATAGTAAGCGTGCTCCCAAACATCCACTCCAAGAATTGGAGTTAATCCGTCCATGTAAGGACTATCTTGATTTGCAGTTGATGCTACAACAAGCTTACCGGAATCATCCACGCATAGCCATCCCCAACCCGAACCGAACTGAGATGCTGCGGTTGATGAAAATTTCTCTTTAAATTTATCAAAGCTTCCAAACTCTTCGTCGATAGCTTTTGCCAAATCTCCGGATGGATTTCCACCGCCATTTGGCGACATAACTTTCCAAAACAGATTGTGATTGGCATATCCGCCACCACTGTTAATTACTGCCTGCTTTTTATCAGACGGAACTTCATCAATACGTCTTAGCACTTCTTCAATTTCAAGATCTGCAAACTTATGACCTTCAAGAGCTGCGTTCAATTTATTTGTATACCCCTGGTGATGCTTCCCATGGTGAATTTTCATGGTTTGCTCATCTATATGTGGTTCAAGCGCATCGTAATCGTAAGGCAATTTAGGTAGTTCGAATGACATAAAATTTCTCTTTTATTTAAAGTTTCTGTTTTGATAACGCGCTTAATCGCATAGCGTTATACCTTCTTATATTCAGACAAAAAATTACAGACAGAAAACGTTCCAACAAAATTTAAATCTTATTTGGTATTTTGTTTGATGTTGGGAGCTTTTGATAGCTAACTTCTTTCTTATTACAGTTTTAAATAATTGAGTACTTATTATGAGTTTTGACTACGACGTAATTATTATAGGTAGTGGCCCGGCCGGATTTTCATGCGCCATGCAGAGTACCAAATTTGACAAGAAAGTTCTGATGGTAGAAGCTGATGACAACCACCTTGGTGGTTCCTGGCTCAATAAGGGCACAGTTCCAAGTAAAGCATTGAGAGAGGCAGCAGATCTGATTCAGGATTTCCACACTCAATTTGGCGATGAAAAAGGAAGAAAACCTTACGAGCGCTTTAAAATGGAAGATCTGCTCAGTTATAAAAAAACTGCTCTTGAGAGTAAAAACATGAAGGTAAAAACCGACCTGATTAAAAATGAAGTTGAAACAGCACGAGGCTGGGGAGAAATAGTTGACAAACACACAGTTAAGGTAAGAACAAACCTAAACCAGTCGGTTACCTACACGACGGAGAATATATTAATTGCTACAGGAAGCAGCCCCAAGTCACCGTCAAATTTTGAAATTGATCATTCAAATATTTTGGATTACAACTCTATCCTGAATATTACTCACATCCCCAGAAGATTAGTGGTTGTCGGATCCGGAGTTATAACCTTCGAGTACGCCACAATCTTCTCTTCACTCGGCACTACCATTACTATTTTAAATGATTCAGATGAATTTTTGCCATTCCTGGATCATGAGATCAAAGAGGATGTCTCAAAAGTTTTGAAAAAGCAGGGGATTTTGATCCATCCTAAGGTGAAAATCAAAGAAGTGAAACCAAACCCAATTAGAACCTGTATTGAAGTTCTGTATAAAACTGAAAATGAAGATCGTCTGCAGGTAATTGAAACGGATCATGTTTTATATGTTGGTGGAAAGTCACCGAATTCAGAAAATCTTTTTGATAAATCCCTCGATATAAAACTTGATGAAGAAGGTTACATACAGACAGATGATAACTATCGTACAGGTGTAAAAAACATCTACGCAGCCGGTGATATAACCGGTAACCCGACTTCAGCATCAACGTCATTTGTTCAGGGCAGGCTTGCTGCTTGCAGTATGTTTGACAGTCCAACTGAATCTCCATCCGGCGATATCCCTTACGGTATCTACTCAATTCCGGAAATATCGGGGATTGGCTTGACTGAAATGCAGGCTAAGGAACTTGGTATTGAAGTCACTGTTGGCAGATCTTATTACGAAAACCTGACCTATGCCGACATCAATCACAGAACAGACGGGATGCTTAAACTGGTGTTCCGTACTGATAATCTGAAACTGTTGGGCGTTCATATTTTCGGAGATCACGCAACAGATCTGATTCATCTCGGACAGAGTATCATGGCTCAGGATGGCACAATTAAATACTTTATTGAACATGTTCTAAACTATCCTACCTATTCAGAAGCTTACAGAATTGCAGCGTTTAACGGTGTGAACAGAGTTTACAAGGCGGGCGTTAAGTACAAAAATATTTTAGAAAAATAGTACTTAAAAACTCAACACTAAGAAATCCGCTGTGATAAAGTCGCAGCGGATTTTTTTGATAACTATCTACACGTAATGGATTGCCATCTTCATCCCTTCTGAATCCACAGGCGGATTTTCAGGAATTGTTTTAATTCCCTTTTCTACAGATTGCTTTGCTGCCAGGGCTAAAGCCATTGAATCTACAATATCATCCTCATCAACCTGATTCCGGCGAAATTCCTCTTTGATATCTCTGAAAAAATCATCCGCTATCTCCTCGCGATCAACAATTAAACCAAGACGATGTCTAAGGCCTTTTTTTGTATTCTTTTTCTGATAGATCATCCCCCCGTTTAAGTTCATAAAAATCAATTCAGGATGACTCTCCAATACAGAATCTCTAAGCTCTTCATGTTCGGATAAAATCTGATCCAGCAGCCTGATTTTTGGTGTGATATTCCAGGCCTGAACCGTAAGTTTTTTTTCGGTGTACTCGTAACTCTGCATGTTGGCTTCAACATAGGACGGAGCATGCAAAGCAGGACGAATTGGCGGACTAAACACACTAGGTGCATAGTCAGGTCCCAGTACAGCTCTCAGTTTTTTATCACACTCACGTGTATACTCCTCATCTTCAAGCCCGATAGGCATGTCAATAAACACCCGGTCAAACTCAATAAGAGCTTTTTTAAAATCCTCATTGTTTTCAATAACTCTGTATTCCGGATTTTCATCAAAGGTGGTTAGCATCCAACCTGCCTTGCAACCGTCAATTCCTGCAGTTTTCAAATCTATCTTAATTAGTTATTAGCTGTTTTTCGTAACGATATGTGAAGCTCTTTCAACTGCTCTTCGTCTACTTCACTTGGGCTGTTATCCATAGTGCTTTGAGCACGCTGATTTTTCGGAAACGCAATTACGTCTCGTAAACTCTTTGCACCAGACATCAACATGATAATTCGATCGAGCCCCAGCGCAATACCTCCGTGTGGCGGTGCTCCGTATTTAAAAGCGTCCAGCAAAAATCCGAATTTTTCCTGAGCTTCTTGCTCATCGATGCCTAACAACGTAAACATACGCTGCTGAAGTTCCGGTGTGTGAATACGAATCGATCCACCTCCAATCTCATTTCCATTGAGTACCAGATCATATGCACGAGCTTTTACAGATTTAGGATCGGACTCAAGCTTGTCTGCATCTTCATCTTTTGGAGATGTAAATGGATGGTGCAGTGCGTGATACCGTAAATCCTCTTTTGACCACTCAACCAGTGGAAAGTCAGTTACCCACAAAAATCTGGCCTGATCTTTATCTATCAGATCAAACTGATTTCCTATGATGAGTCGTAATCCCCCCATCTGCTTGTAAACATCAGGAGCAGGACCGGCTAAAATTAAAACAAGGTCACCATCTTTGGCCCCAGAAGTTTCAGCCATCTTTTGCATGGTTCCATCATCCAGAAATTTTCCAACACTGCAAGTGATCTCCCCGTCATTTATTTTCATGAAGATCATTCCGGCTGCTCCGGTTTCAGAGGTCACCTTGTCAGTCAGCCTATCTAAAGCGCCACGCCCCATGCTTCCTTCACCCGGAACGGTAATTGATAGAACACGTCCACCCTTATCTACCGTCGATTTAAAAATTTTAAACCCGGAATCTGCCACATCATCAGAGATATCATGAATTTTCACATCAAATCGAATATCGGGCTTATCTGATCCATAGGTGGTCATCGCCTTTTCGTACGACATTCGAGGAAACGGTGTTTCTATATTCACCCCAAGATGCTTCTTCCATATCTCAGCCATCAGTTTCTCATGCTCTTGATAGATCACCTCCTCATCCACAAAAGACATCTCAACATCCACCTGTGTAAATTCAGGCTGTCGGTCGGCGCGTAAATCCTCATCACGGAAACACTTTACAATCTGAAAGTAGCGGTCAAACCCGGAAACCATCAGTAACTGCTTATAGGTTTGTGGACTTTGCGGAAGTGCAAAGAATTTGCCCGGATTCACACGGCTCGGCACCAAATAGTCACGAGCACCTTCAGGAGTAGACTTCATCAACACCGGTGTCTCCACTTCAGCATAATTGCGTTCGTGATAAAAATTCCGAATCGTATGATACACTTCTGAGCGTAAGATTAAATTTTTCTGCAAATCTGCTCTTCTGAGATCTAAAAAACGATACTTAAGGCGAGTCTCCTCATTGGTCTTTAAATCATCTTTAATTTCGAATGGAGGAGTCTCTGCTCTTGAGTAAACTTTCAATTCACTCACCTCCACTTCAATCTCACCCGTATTCATATCAGGGTTGATTGTCTCATCACTTCGATTCAACACGATACCCTTTACACCGATCACATGTTCTGATCTTAAATCCTCCGCCAGGGAGTGAAGCTCACTGTTCGTCTCATCAAAAACAATCTGAGTAATTCCATAACGGTCTCTCAAGTCAATAAAAATAACTCCGCCTAAATCGCGGCGCTTGGATACCCATCCGTTTAAAACCACTTCTTTTTTCTTATCATCAATTGTAAGCTCACCGCAGGTGTGGGTGCGTAACCAACTCATAAATTTTTGTTTAATGTGTTTAGAATCATTTTCTATTCAAGTTTGCTAAAATAAACAATATTGTAACCATTCGCTTATACCCTTTTAGAAGATTTCCATGGAAACTATTATCATCGTTAATCTTTTTGCTTCTTTTTTTCTCTGCGGATTGATCTGGATTATTCAGATTGTGCACTATCCATTCTTCAAATACACCGACCCTCAACGGTTCGAAGAAGCCATGACATTTCATAGAAAAAAGATCTCCCTGATTGTTGTCCCCATCATGCTTGTAGAATTAGTAAGCTCTTTCTGGCTCTCATTTTTCTCAAAGATATACACAACTCATCACATAGCCGGTTTTATAATCGTATTGTTAATTTGGGGAATTACCTTCACGATACAAGTTCCACTACACGGTAAACTTTCAAATAATCGTAATCAACAGATCATCCATAAGCTGGTACAATCGAACTGGACTCGAACCGTGCTTTGGTCAGCAAAAGCTCTTCTTGGAATCTGGATATTAAAAATCAATTTAATTTAGTAAGCAATACATTACCTGAATCAGTAATAAGTTAGAAAGGAATAATGTTCCATCTAATATTCTTTACCTTTTCAAATAAAAAAGTATATTCATAATCCTTTTCAACGCAAGTTGGCTTTGGACTATGAATAAAATCAAGGTTTTAATTGCAGAAAATTTTGACATCTACAGACATGGTTTAA
>CAZHUP010000167.1:0-5631 GCA_964535495.1 uncultured Rhodohalobacter sp. | reverse complement strand
ATTAACTGCCGCGATTTGAACGACTATATTGCGAAAGCCGGGCGCGCCATTGATCTGATGCAGACTGGAGAATCCCTGCGGCTAGTCACACTCGATCTTTTTGATCAGCTCAAGAACGATAATGTCATCTATGCAGAAATACGTTTTGCGCCTCTGGAGCACACCAAAAAAGGATTAACACCTCAACAGATTGTTGAGGCTGTTGAAAAAGCTACTGAAGAAGGCATTCAGCGCACAGGAATTGAGGCGGGAATAATATTATGTACTCTGCGGCACTACTCTGAGGAGCAAAGCCTTGAAACCGTTAAGCTTTGCAAGCAATTTAAAAATACACGTGTGGTTGGTTTTGATATTGCAGCAGATGAAGCAGGTTTTCCGGTGGATAATCATAAGAAAGCTTTTGATTACGCACATCAAAACAAAATTTTATGTACGGCTCACGCAGGAGAAGCTAGCGGTGCTGAAAGTGTATGGGAAACTCTTAATGAGTTCAAGCCCTCCCGCATTGGCCATGGTGTGCGAAGTGTTGAAGACCCGAAATTGATGAAGCACCTGAAGAAACATCAAATTCACCTGGAAGTTTGCCCAACAAGCAATACGTTCACCAAAGTAGTCTCTAAGCTGGAAGATCATCCTGTAGATCAAATTTACCAATCGGGAGTCTCGATGAGTATCAACACTGATGGCAGAACCATTTCGAATGTTACGCTGCGGGATGAATATGAATCACTTCACGAACTGTTTGCCTGGACAAAAGACCATCTGTTGAAATGTAACCTCGAGGCGGCAGATCATGCTTTTGTTGATGAGAAGATGAAAGAAAAACTGAAACAGAAGATTAAGAGAGGCTGGGAATAAACAATCCGTCAGACCGCACGAGGCGGTCAGACGGGTAGCAACACTATTACCGCCATCCCACGCGATCCATCAATCGAATAGCCAGCGGATTATTTTTTCCATAAGATGTAACGTTTACAGCATCACTTTCAAACGCGCCAAACTCACCAAGCACTCCGGGAATATCCATTGTTTGAAGTATCGGAAACTCATTATTCCCAATAGAATAGAGCTGTTGTGCTTCTTCAGTTGCAAGATACTCGATAAATCGAACAGCGTTTTCGCGATTTGGTGAATAGGCAGCTACTCCTGCTCCGCTAATATTTACGTGTGCTCCACCAACTTCAGCCGGCGGGAAATAGATGTCTACTTTTTCGGCAACTTCCTGGTCCTGTCGCTGACCTGATTGAATTAACCTGGCCATATAATAATGATTAGCCAGTGCTACATCACACAAACCGGCAGCAACTGCCCTGATTTGGTCTGTGTCTCCTCCCTGAGGTGGGCGTGCAAAATTATTAACCAATCCGCCTGCCCACTCCTCTACGCGTGCTTCTCCATAGCTTTCGATCATAGAGGCGACAAGTGATTGATTGTAAATATTATTAGATGAACGTATACATAGTCTTCCCAGCCACTCTTCGTCAGCAAGCTCCAGATACCCTTTCAAATCAGCGGGGTCTACATTTTCTTTGTTGTAGATGATGCCTCGAACGCGTTCGGAAAGGCCAACCCACATGTCATCTGCATCACGAAGCTGTTCGGGAATCACGCTATTCAAATAGTCAGATTGAAGCGCCTGAAGCACACCGGCTTCTTTTGCTCTCCAAAGTCGTCCTGCGTCAACGGTAATTACAACATCTGCCGGACTGTTAACTCCTTCATTACGCATACGTTCAATCAACTCGTCACTGGTACCTTCAATCAAGTTAATTTGAATACCGGTCTCTTCAGTGAACTGTTGATAAAGCTCAAGATCTGTATCGTAATGACGAGATGAATAGATATTTACTTCATTTTTTTCAGCGCAAGAAAAGAGAAATGACAGAGAAGCAATTAGTAATAAAAGTCGTTTCATGTACACAGATCGGCTATTGATTCACAATTTTATTTAGATTAATTCTAAATAGATAAACCATCAGAGTCAAGCCCAAATAGTAACAAATGTCCTGACTATGCTCAGTCAGATAAAATAATCGAAGATCGTATCTCCATGTAATAAACTATCTCGAGGAAGTACTATCGGGTTATCAACCTGGAAACCATAAACTTTAGGTCAAAATGGAATTCAACCTGCAATGTCCCACCCTCAACCGGTGGAGGCAATGGGAATAATCTATTGTGTTTCAGAACCAGAAAATATAATTCTAAACTCTGATATTCATCCCATGATGACTCCGCCACCCTCCAAAGTCTTGCACGGCGGACAGGTTCACCTCCACTCTCAAAGGGTGATTTTTATCTTATCTGACCCGGAGGGGCAAGGAATTAAACCACTTAAGATTTTATATAAATGAGACTATCCCGCTTCAGCACTCAGTGTCTCCTCAATAACACGTTTTTGAATATCGTGTGGAACCGGCCCATAGTCATGGAATTTCCGACTGTACGTTGCACTTCCCTGCGTCATTGATTTTAAACGTGTAGTATATTTATCCAGCTCCTGAAGGGGAACAATCGCTTTAACTTTTTGAATCGTTCCTTCCGAATCCATCCCGAGAATTTGTCCGCGACGGGAACTCAGATCGCTCATTACATCACCCATATAATCGGCCGGAAGTGTCACCTCAATTTCGTACAGCGGCTCAAGAAGCTGCGGCGCTGCATTGAGAAAACCTTCCTTAAAAGCCATCAAAGAGGCTGTTTTAAAAGCTGCTTCGTTGGAGTCAACAGAGTGCATCGAGCCGTCGTAAACGGAAACTCTCACATCCCTAACGCGGCAACCGCTCATTGGACCGTTCTCCATTTTTTCCATAATCCCCTTCAAAATAGCAGGCATAAATCGGTTGTCGATCACACCACCCACAATACAGTTTTGAAAAACCAGTTTTCCACCCCAGTCCAGATCGATCTCCTGCACGTTTCGCACATTCAAATCATCCCGATCGGGAATCCCCTCATACCACGGCTCGATAGAGAGTTTCACCTCAGCAAACTGTCCCGCACCCCCGCTCTGTTTTTTATGCTTATAGTGTGCATCGGCTTTTCGGGTTATGGTTTCGCGATAAGGTATTTTGGGAGTTACGAATTCCACTTTCAGTTGGAACCTGTTTTGCAGTACATGAAGAATGACATTCAAATGCTCTTCACCGAGTCCGTGAAGAATCGTTTGATGTAACTCCTGGCTATGCTCCACTCTTAAAGAAGGGTCCTCTTTTTCAATTTGATGGAGGGCATTGCTTAACTTATCCTCTTCCCCTTCGTTTAACAGCTTGATGGCTACACGCATTGTCGGTTCGGGATAGTTGATCGGTTCAAACTCCAAATCCCTTTCCTTATCTGCGAATGTATCTCCCGAATTCGTGTTCTTGAGCTTTACGGTTACGCCAATGTCTCCGGCATCAAGCTGTGCAACTTCCGTGCGTTTTCCACCCTGAGCGCTGAATAGTGCACCCAATCGGAGTGAATCCCCTGTTCTTTTGTTTACCAGATCCATCCCTTGCTGTATGGATCCATCCATTACTTTAAAATAGGTTAGATCTCCTACATGATTTTCAGAAGTTGACCTGAATACAAAAAGTGCAGGATCACTATCAGGATTCACCTTGTGAACATTACCGCTTTTAGTTTGAAGTTCTCTTTCGGTGGGATCCGGAAAAACATTTCCAACAAAGCCCATAATTCTGCCCGAACCCATATTTTTTTCGGCCACAGTGCAAAACAGTGGAAAAATTTCGCGATTCAGCATACCATATTTGAGTCCGTCTCTCATCTGATATTCATCAAGCTTTCCATTTTCGAAGTAGAGATCCAGCAAGCTTTCATCATTTTCTGCGATTGTCTCAACCAGTTCATTGTGAAGCAGTTCAGCCTGAGATTTCAACGACTCCGGAATAGGCAGCTTGTCAGGACGACCACCTGCTTCCGGAAATTCATACATCGTCATTTTTAAAACATCAACAATTGCGTGAAAGTCTTCTCCCTCACTGTATGGAAACTGAACCAGTACAACACCCCGTCCAAAATGCTCTTTGGCCATATCCACGGTTTTCTGGAAATCAGATTGTTCACTGTTCAGCTTGTTGACAACAAGCATTGTTGGGAGGTTACGTCTCTCAGCTGCTTTCCAAAAAGCTTCCGTTCCGGCTTCAACCCCGTATTCACTATTCAGAACAAGGATCGCCGAATCAGCAACCCGAAGTGAGTCCGAAACCTGCCCCCAGTAATCGGGAGTACCCGGTGTATCCAGAAGGTTAATTTTTGTGCCCCGCCAATCCAGATTGAGAACCGAACCAAATACCGATTTCTCCTTCACTTTCTCAATTTCATGATAATCAGAGAGTGTAGATTTATTTTCTATTGAGCCGCGCTTGTGAGATGAGCCTGATTCGAAAATCATGGTTTCGGCCAGTGTAGTTTTCCCCGAGCCCGGGTGCCCCATCAGAGCAACATTTCGAATCTTGCTGGTTGGGTAGTTTTTCATGAATACTCCTCTTTAAATTATCTATTCCGGCAAACCGGTTTTATCACACTCTTGTCGGCTTCACCGATTATGTTTTGCAAACTTCTCTTCACTATCTTAGTTACCCTAATTTATAAGGCTTGAGTTTGAAATCAATATGAAAAAAATACTTTTATTACAGACCGGCGGTACCATTGCCATGCAACTCAATAGCGATGGACCTGAATTGGATTCAGACCGCTGGAGTGATCTGCTATATAAAGAGATTCCTGAACTCTCTCAAATTGCTGACCTTGAAGCTGATAAGGTGTTTTTTGAAGACAGCTCAGATGTAAATCGTACTCACTGGAAGCTGCTCGCTGAAGCAATTTTTGATCAGTACAGTAATTATGACGGTTTTGTAATTCTGCACGGTACGGATACAATGGCTTACACTGCATCTGCACTCTCTTTTGCGCTAAAAAATCTCAACAAACCCGTCATATTTACCGGAAGCCAGGTACCAATGAGTAATCTCCGAAGCGATGCGCGGCGCAACTTAGTGAATGCCGTTGAGCTTGCCACCCACTCTATTCCGGAAGTAGCTATCTGTTTTAATGACCATCTATTCAGAGGAAATCGAAGTACAAAAATGAGTATTGGTGATTTTGACGCATTTGCCTCGCCAAATTACCCTCATCTTGCTGAAATTGGTATCGACATTAAGCTCTCGGAAAATATTCAAAACCCTACAGGTAAATTCGAATGCAGTGCTGTTTTTGATGATTCAATCTTCGTTTTGAAAATTCATCCAAACATGAAACCATCACTCCTGGAATATCTTGACTTAACCAAAATTAAAGTGGTAATACTTGAGGCATTTGGTAGCGGTAACATGCCGGTAAAGGGAGAGTATAATCTCTTACCGTTTATAGAAAAATGTCAAAATCAGGGAGTACATGTAATTATCACCTCACAGGCTGCTTATGATGCTGTTAAGCTCGATCAGTATTCAAGCGGAAGAGCTGCGAAAAAACGAGGAGCAATCAGCGCCGGCGAAATGACGATGGAAGCTACCATCACAAAAACGATGTATCTGCTGGGTATGAAATTGAATGCGGAGGAGTTTAGAAATAAATTCGAAGCCAACCTCGCAGGAGAGAGATAATTCTTTAACTCGCCTGTCGACTTCC
>CAZHUP010000166.1:0-5700 GCA_964535495.1 uncultured Rhodohalobacter sp. | reverse complement strand
TAAAAAAACCTCTTTTTCTCACATTCATTTCAATAGGTGTTCACTTCTACACTTCAAATTGTTTTGAAGTATTATTTGGCTACCTCCCCTAACCCCTCCTTACACAGGAGGGGAATATTTCCTAATTCATTAAATAAATAGCCTGTAGAAGTTGAATAGATTCAGATTTCCGTGTACACTCAAAACTCAAGTCTGTAATCCCGGCCTTGCTAATTGAAATTCCGATCTTAACCGATTACCGTTTTGTCTTCCATTCAAACTGACTCCCTTACCAGGCACCTCTACGCCAATGACGCCTCCCTTTACGAAGAGATTCCTAAAGGTGTCTCTTTTCCAAAATCCCGGGATGATATTCAGACTCTGGTTCGCAGATCAAAAGCAGAAAATTTTACGATTACAGCCCGGAGTGCCGGAACCAGCCTGGCCGGTCAAACCACCGGCGGCGGGATCATCATGGATACCTCGCGCTATATGAGTGAGATTCTCGAAATTAATGCAGAGGATAGATTTGCACGTGTTCAACCCGGGGTGATTCGCGACACACTACTGAGAGAGGTTGCCGTCCATGGACTTCAGTTTGGACCCGATACGGCCACAACAAACCGCTGTATGCTGGGCGGGATGATCGGCAACAACTCTTGCGGATCGTTCTCCATCAAGCATAAAACCACCCGCGAGCATATTCTCGAAGTTGACGCTGTACTGAGTGATGGATCGTCGGTCACCTTCAAACCGCTAACTTCCGAAGAACTTAATCAGAAAGTGATGCTCGATACGCTTGAGGGTGAGATCTATCGCGGAATGGTTGAGCTGCTGAAGAAGCATAAAGATGAGATCCTGGCACACTATCCCCATCCGGATATTATTCGCAGAAATACCGGTTACGCTCTTGATCGGCTTTGTGAAATGGATCCGATCACACCCGGCGGACGGCCGTTCAATCTTGCGGAACTGCTCTGCGGAAGTGAGGGAACCCTGGCGATGACCGCTTCTGCCAAAGTAAATCTGGTTCCGCTTCCAAAATATAAATGTTTGCTTATTCCCCAGTTTGCCACCCTCCATGAAGCGATGCTTGCTACCGTGGAGGCGGTGAAGTGGAATCCTGCCGCTGTTGAGCTTGTGGATGACATCATCCTGAATGCCACCAAAGCGAACATCGAGCAGCGTAAAAACCGATTCTTCCTGGATAGGGAACCCAAATGTATTCTGATTATCCAGTTTGAGGGCGATGATTTGAAAGATCTGGTAAGCCGAGCCAGTCAGCTTTCAAAAAAACTGACCGAAATGAGTTTGGGATATGCCCACCCAGTGGTTACGGATGAAGATAAAATGCGTCGGGTCTGGGATCTGCGAAAAGCCGGACTCGGTCTGCTGATGGGCCTTGGGGCCGAGAATCGCTCGCCAACCTTTGTGGAGGATACAGCCGTTCGGGTAGAGGATCTGCCTGAGTATGTAAAAGAGTTCCAGGAGATACTGAAGCGACATAACACAAACTGCGTTTTTTATGCGCATGCATCCGTGGGTGAACTGCACCTGCGCCCGGTTGTAGAAACCATGACTACAGAGGGACTTCAAACAATGAAATCAATTGCGGGGGAAGTTGCCGAGCTGGTCAAAAAGTATCGGGGATCACTATCCGGTGAGCACGGTGACGGTCGTGCCAGGGCTCCCTATATCGAAACGGTTTTAGGAAAAGAGATGATGCCACTACTCCGCCAGGTGAAGGAGCTTTGGGATCCGGACTATCGCTTTAATCCGGGTAAAATATTGGACCCTAAGCCGATTGACACCGATCTTCGGTTTTCTCCGAAATACAAAAAACCTGATTTAGATACGACATTCAACTGGAGAAAAGAGAAAGGTTTCGATTCTGCCGTGGAGCTCTGCAACGGTGCCGGTGTGTGCCGGAAGCTGGCCGAAAGTGGCGGTACCATGTGCCCCTCCTATCACGCCACCCGTGACGAAAAAGACACCACACGCGGACGAGCGAACCTGTTTCGTCAGCTATTTTCCGGGAAACAGAAGGATGCATTCAAATCTGAAGAGCTGAAAGAGGCATTGAGTCTCTGCCTGAGCTGCAAAGCGTGCAAAAGTGAGTGTCCCGCCAATGTAGACATGGCCAAAATGAAAGCCGAATTTATGAACGGCTGGCACAAGGAGAATGGATCGACTGCGGGTGAATACTTTTTTGGGCACCCGGAGAAATTCTACCCGATTGCTTCTCTATTTGCACCGATTACCAACTTCATCAACCGACAGGAGCCGATTAAAAAACTATTGGAGAAAACCGCCGGAATTGATGCACGGCGAAATCTACCGGAGTTTGCAGCCCGGACTTTTTATAAATGGTATCAAAAAAATGAAGTGAAATACACACCGTCCGGTGAAAAACAAGTTCTATTGCTGGTTGATCTCTTCACCAACTATCATGAACCTGAGATTGCAATAGCGGCATGTCATGTTTTAAACAGGCTTGGGTACAGTGTGATTGTGCCGGGAATCTTCCCAACCGGCCGTCCACAAATATCAAAAGGTTTTCTAGGTGAGGCGAAAGAGATCTGTGAAGAGAATATCAACCGGCTTTCACCCTTCGTTGACCGGGAAATTCCCATAGTAGGTTTGGAACCGAGCGAAATTCTCACACTTCGGGATGAATACACCGACCTCTGCAGCGAAGATTTACTGCCTAAATCAAAAGCGATCGCCGCCAACACTTTTCTCTGGGAAGAGTTTTTGGCCACAGATTTAGCCACTAATAAATTTGAAAACTTCGGAAATGGAAAGAAAGTGCTTGTTCATGGGCACTGCCATACCAAGGCACTGGTTGGGAATGACCCACTCATACATAGTTTTAAAATGCTTGGCTTTGATCCTATTGAGCTTCAAACAGGATGTTGTGGAATGGCGGGCAGCTTTGGGTATGAAAAGGATAAGTATAATGTCTCAATGAAAGTTGGAGAACAGACCTTATTCCCACAATTGAGAGAAACTGATGATGTGGAAATCTGCTCCGAAGGATTCTCCTGCCGCCATCAAATTTTGGATGGAGTCGGGAAAAAAGCGAAACATCCAGCTGTAATTATGGCGAATGCGTTGAGAGCACATTCAGTTGATTAGCGATACACATCTACTCTTTTAGCTGAAACAATCTCCCAAAATTAATTATTCATCCATAGGTACACATTGATTTACGAATGTATTATACATACATGGACATCCAATAATAAATACCAAGGTAATGAAAGAGAATAAATTAACCCGTCTTAACCATCGGAAAACATTTTCAGTAGTCCTCACCTTCATCATTTTACTTGTTCCGCTTTTTCTAACATCCTGTCAGGATATAAGAACACAAACCATTAAGTGGGTGGAATTTGAACCGGTTTATATGACACAAGAAGAATTTGTCAATTCTGTAAAACTGGAAGAGTCGAGATTATTGGGAGATCCGGGAAAAATTTATTTTTACGACGGCTACCTTTTTGTGAATGAAATCAACAAGGGGATTCACATTTTTGATAATCGTGATCCTTCCTTGCCTCAAAATATTGGGTTTATTAACATTCCGGCCAATAAAGATATTGCGGTTAGAAATGACCTCTTATATGCAGATTCTCAGAAAGATTTGCTGGTGTTTGACATCAGCACTCTCGAACAACCGGAGCTGATTGACAGAATTGAAAATGTATTTAACGTCTCCGCCAATACCCCGCCGGGATTTACCACCCAAACTATAGATGATTCAAAAGGATTGGTTGTAGATTGGAAACAGGTAGTTCGGGAAGAAATATGTGAAAGTAACTGCAAATCGCATCCCGCACATGGCTTCCGAACTACCATCGCATTTGAAAGCACCGGTACATTCAGAACATTAAGCGGTGGAACTCAAATCGGAGTGGCGGGATCGATGGCACGTTTTGCCATTACCGGAGATTATCTTTATGCAGTTGATCACAGTGATCTTATTACGTTCGATGTATCAAACCCGAATCCGGCTAAAGCAAGTCAGCAGTATGTGGGGTGGCTAATAGAAACAATCTTCCCATACAAAGAGAACCTGTTTGTTGGATCAGTAAACTCAATGTATATCTATGATATTAGCAGTCCGGCAAATCCAAATCAGCTTTCAGTTTTTCGTCATGCAACCGCTTGCGACCCGGTGGTTGTAGAGGGTGATTATGCTTACGTAACTTTAAGAGATGGAGAGAACTGCCCTAATATTGATGGCACAAATCAGCTGGAAGTAATTGATGTGAGTGATCTAAAGAATCCAAAAAATATTGGGATTTATGAGATGATTAAACCTCACGGACTTGGAATAGACAGCGGTAATCTTTTCATAAGTGAGGGCGAATATGGGTTGAAAATAATGGATGCCACTAACCCACATCAGGTAAAACTTACTCGACACATCACCGATATTGAGACTTATGATGTCATCCCTTTCAATAATGTACTTATGGTAACCGGAGCAAGCGGTATAATTCAATATGACTACAGCGATATCAATGATTTAAAACACTTGAGCACAATTCAAGTCTTCAAGAATTGATGCTTTTTGGGATAGACCGCGATGGATCGATAAGAAATCATCCACCGATTTTTTTTGAATAATTTTCAAACATGTTAAAATCACTCCTTTTTTCATTCTTATTAGTGCTGCCGATTTCCGGCTTTTCACAACTGAATACCGATAGTACAAAAGTGCATGTTTCTGGAATTACAACCCAGAGTAGTGATCATGTAAAAGAAACCGGCTACTTTAACCGTACCGGTTTTGATGTTTTACGAGCAGACGATATCACAGTAAGGTTTTATATGATAAACGGGTATCGTTTTACATCACAATTTTCAGTTGGTGTGGGCATTGGCATTACACCTTATAATGATCCGCTTACCCTTATTCCGTTTTTTATTGATTTTAACCTCCAATTATTAGAGGCAAATACATCTCCCTATATATTTTTAAAGACCGGATATAATTTCAGCCTGCATCATGATGAGGATGCGGAAATTGATCGTCACAGCGGAGGGTTACTTTTCAATCCCGGAGCAGGCATACAATTCAATTTAAGAAAAGGATTTGGCTTGTATATCAATGCCGGTTACAATATTGATAATTCTACTTATGAGTTTGAAACCTGGGGGCCCCAAACCATAGTAAATGATCTGTCATTCAGAAGAGTCAATATTGGATTGGGATTATCCTTTTAACCTAAGTTCGATTGTTGAATATTGAATGTAAAAGTCCCCCTTATTAAAGGGGGATTTAGGGGGATGTTTATCAGAATGTGTAAAAATTCGATGGACACCCCTCTAAATTTCGTTTCACGTGTCGCTTGCGCTCAGAGCCCCTTGTCAGGGGAGACTTCTTTCTTAGTTATAAAAAAAATTATTAATCGAACTGAGGTTTTTAGCGTAAAACCTGCCGGGTTTTCAATCAAGTCTCAGTACTATCTCTGCAACTCGTTTTCCCAGCCGGTACCCTTTTTCCAAAAATTGATCTGCAATTTCATCGGGTGCAATCACGTCAAATGGCGGTTCACCGGTTACAGCAGAGGCACCAAACGGCTGTGTCCACTCAGGACCGCCAACCACAATCATCCCGAACACCAGCATACTCTGTAGAATATTCATCTGAACGATCTCCTCTCCCGCTGAGATCCCCCCGGCGGTCACAAAAGCCGCTCCGATTTTATC
>CAZHUP010000165.1:0-5711 GCA_964535495.1 uncultured Rhodohalobacter sp. | reverse complement strand
TCTCAATTCATTAGATTGAGTCTCAGAAACTAAGATGTAAATGATACCGCCAGCTTTTTGATATGAGTCAGCCAACCATCGAAGATGCCAGGAGTGCATTAAAAAAATATTGGGGATATGATGATTTTCGTCCCGGTCAGGATGAGGCGATTCAGTCTGTATTGGATGGCAAACAAACGCTTGTACTCTTTCCCACCGGGGGCGGTAAGTCTCTCTGTTACCAGGTTCCGGCTTTGGTACTTGAAGGATTGACAATTGTGATCTCTCCATTGGTAGCACTGATGCAAGACCAGGTTGATCAACTTCAAAAATTGGGCATCAGGGCTACATTTATCAACAGTACAATTCCCGGCTATGAGGTTGAACAGCGGCTGGTGAATGCACGGAATGGAATGTATAAACTGCTCTATATTGCTCCGGAGCGATTAACAACCGAAAGGTGGCAGGCAGAGCTTCCCAACTTAAATATAGACCTGATTGCTGTAGATGAAGCGCACTGCATCTCAGAGTGGGGACACGACTTCAGGCCCAGCTACCGAAATATCCGAGAAGAGCTCTCCTTAATTGGAGATCGTGTACGCTGGATTGCTCTCACGGCTACGGCAACACCCGAGGTTAAAAAAGATCTGTTGCAGTCGCTGCAGTTCGACGAACCGAATGTGATCTCCGGCGGTTTTAAACGGCCCAATCTCCACTGGTGGGTAAATGAAACTCAGAAAAAGAAAGACCTGCTGATTAAAGCTGTAAAGAAGGGGATTAAGAGAGGGAGCGGTATTGTTTACGCCAATACGCGAAAAGACTGTGAGTACTGGGCTGACTACTTTACAAAAAAAGGAATTTTGACAAAACCGTACCATGCGGGACTAAATAGCGATGTGCGCGAGATAACACAGAACCAGTGGATATCGGGTGAGGTTCCGTTGGTTGTTGCTACAAATGCATTTGGTATGGGGATCGATAAGCCGGATTGCAGATTTGTGGTTCACTATTTTATGCCTCTCACACTCGAGGCCTACTACCAGGAGGCGGGTCGTGCCGGCCGCGACGGGGAGATCAGCTATCCAATATTGATCTATAAAAGCAGTGATGTAGACCTGCTGAAATCCAGGGTTTTACGTTCCTATCCTGAGTACGAAATGCTGAACAAAATCTACATGGCACTGTGTGATGAACTGAATCTGGCTATTGGCAGCGAACACGAGGGATCCGAACCGGTCGATTATGCGGCGGTCGCAAAACGGTCCGGTTATACTGAAAGAGAGATTCAAAGAGGAGCAGAAGTTCTGCAACGGCTGGGTGTCGTGGAGCTGACGGATCTCTATCGCCCAAAGGTTGGAATACATTTTCTGGTTGGCAGGTCATATATAAGGGACAAAGTAGAAGAACTCGATTCAAGGAAAGGAGAGTTTCTGGATCAACTGTTCAGAATCTATGGTCCGCCTTCATTTGCTGATTTTCACTACATCGAAACGAATTACCTGACGGAAAAACTCGATGTAAATATTAATCAGCTTCATAAAGCACTTCGGGTATTTGCAGAACACGATCAGATCATGAATATAAAACTGATTGGCGAAAAACCACTTGTGAGGCTCTTGGACCCAAGAATGCCTAAGCTTCATATCGATCAGAAAAAAGCTTATCACTACCGAGATGTGTTGCTGAAAAAGCTGGAGTATATGGACGGTTATGCCACCACTCAGGGCTGCCGGGAGGTCTACCTGAGAACCTATTTTGGTGAAACTGATGCCAGGCCGTGCGGTAACTGCGATAACTGTAAATATATCAGCACAGAGAAAATTGATTCAGTAAAAGATTCAGACATCAAAAGAGTAAAAGAGGTTTTGATGGCAGGAGCAACAGATATTGAGTCAATTCAGAACAGGGTGGAGTGGAATCGGGATAAATTAAAGCAAGTGATTGAATTCATGGAGAGAGAGCAGGTGATTAAAAGGGTAGAGGAGGTGGGTGAAACTTACAAGCTATTGTAAGACACTTACCGAATTAATTCCGGAAATATGAAAGGTATACCATACGAAAAGCCCTTCCAGTCAATTAAACCCTAATTTAATTTACCTTTTTGCCTTTAAATGTTTAGTTTAAGCCGGCTCAGAAAAGTTGAAACAATTTATATTTAGGGATACACATCAATAAAATTACTGTGTTAGTGGCTAATCAAGCTTTTACTCTTTTAAATAACCTTTTCTTCAAAAATTGTGATCTGTATTGAAAAACAGAGGCAATTTTGCAATCAATTATAGATAACTAAACAAAATTATATCATCTCTATGAAGGAATTTTTTGCAAACTTCTTTGACAGGTATGGTCTGTCTTTTATCATGGTCGCAAGTTATTTTGGCTCAGGCTCTATTTTTATTGCCAGTCAGGCAGGCGTTGAATATGGATACGTTTTAATTTGGGCTGTACTTGGTGCGGTTATGCTCGGTTTTATGGCTCAGGATATGAGTGCACGCCTCGGTATTTTTGGCGACACACTGATGACTTTTATTCGAAGTAAGCTCGGAAAAAACGGGGCTCTTACTATTGCTCTTTTCTTGTCGATAGGGTGTATTGCATGGACTCTGGCACTTACTGCTGCAGTTGGTAAAAGTTTTGAAATTTTAACTGCCGGCGCATTGCCATGGCAGCCAATTGCTGTGGTAACCGGTATTCTGGCCATCATTGTTGGAATTTTGAACTACAACTATGTTGAGAAGGTGATGACCGGAATGATGTTCCTATTGCTTATTCTTTACATTATTGTAGCGGGCGCCAGCGGACCGGATATGGTTGAAGTTGCAAAAGGATTTGTTCCGTCAATTCCTGATGTTGGAGCGATGATGCTCGGAGCAGCAATTCTGGGAACAACTGCCCTTTGGCCAAATTTCTTTTTGGAATCGATACTGGTTAAGAGAAAAGGATGGAATCAGTTTAAACACGTAAAAATGATGCGTACTGATCTGGCGATGGGCTATACGGTTGGTGGTATCATTACGCTGGCCATTATCGTTGTTGCAGCCGCAGTTCTGCGTCCGGCCGGTTATACAGAGCTATCCTCATTTGTTGCCCCCGGTGAGGCACTCGAAATTGTACTCGGTCAGTGGGCGATGATCGTATTTTTAATTGGAGTGATAGCTGCCGCATTTAACAGTATTGTTCCGATTATGTGGACGGTTCCGTTTATGATCCTGGAAGCTCTCGACATTGATCACAAAGACGGAAGCAGTAAAGCATTTAAGTTAATTTTTGCCGGCGGTATTTTGATTGGTATGTTCTCTCCGCTGGTTGCACACATCACCGGATTGAGTGTAGTTGAGATGGTAACACTGTTCCCGGCCTATAATGGTGTATTCGGTCTTCCGATTACAGCAGCACTTCTTTTCTGGGCTGTAAACGATAAGAAGCTGATGGGTGATCAAACCAACGACTGGAAGCTTAACGCGGTGAACGTGATACTGGTTATCTTTTCGGCTTATATTGCTATCAATTCCGGCCGTGGAGTTTTGGAAGCGATCTTCGGCGGAATGTTCGCTTAATCTAATTTATTGAATGCCTTTTATTAACACTCTACTATTTTTTAGCAGCCTTTCCATGAGCCCCGAATTGGCGATCCTGATGTTTGTGATCGCCCTTGTGGGTGGATTTTGTATCACCACGATCGGGCCCGGCGGCATTTTTGTAACCATTGCGCTTTTTGCGCTGCTGCCACTCGATCCCAGTACCGTGGCGGGTACCGCAAGTGCTACATTTATCGCAACGGGAATTGTGGGGAGTATGGGCTATCTGCGTTCCGGACAGCTTGGAACCAAAGAGGCGATGAAGGGGGCGTTTGTTCTCAGTATAGCATCTGTGATCGGCGCTTTTGCGGGATCGCAAATCAATACGCTACTGGATGCAGCCACATTCGCTGTTTTGCTCGGACTCTTTGTCTTTTTTACGGGACTGCTAATTCTCTACCGGCAGAAAAACCAGCTGGCACCGGAGAAAAAGCTTCAGATGGATACAGTAAAAGGTATGCTCTATCTGGGTGGAGTTGGGATTGCCGTTGGTCTGCCCGGCGGACTTCTTGGCGTGGGCGGACCTGTTTTGGCTGTTCCCATTTTAGTAGTTCTTGGCGTGCCGATGCTTCTCTCTGTAGCACTGGCTCAGGTGCAGTCTATTTTTATTTCAGGGATGGCAACAGCCGGTTATATGATTCACGATGCGGTAGACTGGTGGCTGGCACTATTTTTAGTGGTGCCACTGCTGATTGGAACAGTTGGCGGATGGATGGCGGCGCAGAAAATACGTGCAGCCCGGCTGCAAATATTTCTGGCAGTTGTGCTTGTGATACTGGGCGTTTACCTGATGGCAGGCGGGGCTACACCGGGAGCGGCTTAATAACACCCATCAGACCGTGAAATGCGGTCTGATGGGGAGTGTATTTATCTCAATTGTAGCAAGAAACTGTCGGGTTGTAGGGTGTGAATATCCCATCCGGATTATCCTTGTATAACCATACATGGAGACTGTAATGAGGAACAGGAACCGGAGTGCCACCCACATCTAGGGGATAATCTCCAAAGTGAGGATGAGGTTGCCCCACATCAATCACAATGTATTCAATGGCTATCAGTTTCATATTACCATTCTTGTCTTTTTCATAGAGCAAAGCTTCCGGCATTAATGGATCAAAAACCGGATCTACCAATTCTTGATTGACCCAGTGATATCCCATTCCTCCATCATCAGAGTAGACACAGTGTTCTGAGTCTAAGTATCCTGCCCGGTTAGCCTGCGTGGTTGAGTGAAATCGTGATGTGGCTTGCTTGACAGCTTTGAGAAGTGCAGCATCACCTTCCTCAAATTTCATATCAGACTGTTGTGATAGCAATCCCATTTCAGTAGCTGATTGAATCTCTTCTCCGTGATCTACAACTGTTGTATCACTGCAGCTTGCCAGTAAAAATATGAATGTCGAAATAGTACAGATTATTATACCTCGTTGGAATCCCATAATTCCCTCCGTTTTTAATTATTTATGAATGACCTGAAAAAACTCCGGACTGTTATTCAAACCGGGTGTAATTCAGACTAGTTGGGAATATGAGCGTATGAAGGGATGATCACCATACAAAAAAGGATGATAAACATGTAAGAATGTCTCAACTATCAGCTGGAGAGTTCAGGCAGAGGTTAATGAAAAGCACTGTAACCTTAAAGAAGTAACAAAGAGCCTTACTTTGAGGTTGAAAGATATCAATAACCGACACAACCACGACAAATAGTGAACAATGAATTTGTTCACATTAGCTTAACACGGCTTTAATTATTCGATAATGTTATATCGGGATGTTTAATCAGTTAAAAAACTGCATTAAACGATTTAGCATTTATTGAATGAAAGTACAATTACTACTTCTTTTTTTCACACTGTTCGCAACCAATTCTTACTCCAATCAGATAGCCGGCAGCATTACAGATGCTCAAAGCGGTGAGTTGTTAATAGGCGCTCACGTATATCTAGAAAACTCAGAAGCAGATCTTAGACTACAGGCAGTTTCCGGTTTAGATGGAAGTTACACAATCCGAAATATTCCCAACGGTACTTATAAAATACGTGTAAGCTACATCGGTTATGAGGTCACTGAAGAGGAACTGATTTTTACCAATTCCAGTGATCAGCGAGTCATAAATTTTGAACTGTTTCCGGATGAACTTCAGCTTGCCGA
>CAZHUP010000164.1:0-5736 GCA_964535495.1 uncultured Rhodohalobacter sp. | reverse complement strand
TTCTTCTTTCTGATAGGGGCACAGGCACTGCTGGCATCAGCCGGGATTCTGCCGGCATCGGAATTTCCGGGTAGTCCGGAGACGAAAGCGTTTACAGACGCCATATTCGCAACAGGCTTTATCGGGCCGATCATGTCGGTCACTTATGTTGCTTCCGGAATATTAATGCTATTCAATCGAACAGCTCCCTTAGGTATCGTATTACTGACTCCCTTTATAGTGGTGATTCTGTTCACCCACCTGATGCTAAATGGAAGTCCGGCTTTTGGAATCCTCTTAGCGGCCTTACTGGGGCTGTTCGCCTGGCAATTTCGTGAAGCCTATCAGCCCATGTGGAATTATAGTAATGAGTCGGAGTAAATGGGGGAGCATGTCTCTATTGATGCTCCATCGATTTAAGATAAAAAGCCTGAATTCTTCGTGATTCCTCGCATCCTTGTTCCTGCATACCAATGTGCTTCTTCACACAGGCGTTACTTTGTGGCAAAGTTTGATACGATTTTAAATAAAGAGCACTTTTTTTAAATGAATTCGCCGATTGTAGGTACTAGCATAAACAATGGATTTTCTAACAAATTTCAAGAACTTCGTCTTCGATTTAGATTCGCGATGCTATATCGTAAATACCGGATCTAAGAGAATGCCATAGGTATTTGAAGAAGGACGATTCAGGATCATATTCGTGATCGATTACACCGGTTCGTGCTTCATTAGTGGAATCAGCAAGATTTTCGGATCTAATGACAGCTTTGTTAGCTAGAAAACTTTTTATTGAGTTAGTAAAACTTACGTCATAATCATCCCTGTCTACTATTTCCATTTCCAGGTTTTCATATAAAAGGTGCATTCTGCCTGAGGTGGTTTCATTCTCCATCTCAAAATCAAAATCAAGTTCGTGAACTAATCCACTCACAATTTCGATTCCTTCCAGATCCATAAAGATGGAATTCAGTGCTTTCAAATCGAATGTTTGCAGGTTACCGGTCCCTGTCATGTGAAAAGGGGCATCATCTAAAGTGAAATTCAATTCTGTATTGAGTTCAGAGTGGTTTTGAAGGTAGGTGACTGCTTTCAGGTTTGCAGGCGACGAAGAGAGTGAATTTACATCACGAATCTGAATAGTTGAGTTCATAAAAGAGATCGTACCGGGTCGAGTACCATTTTCATCTTGTTCGGAATATTCTATGTTCGTGTTTCTGAAAAACAGGGAATCGAGTTGAATGGCAAATGGCAGATTCTGAATACTTTTATTAAGCAGTAGCGGATTTTTTTTATCAGGTTTATCTGGCAGCTGTTTGTCTTTGGCTATATGAATATGGAATGCATCAAAATCCAAAGAACTGGCCTTAATGATCTCTTTCTTATAGTAAGCGGCAGGATCAATTCCGGTTGCTGTGAAATTTGCTATTTCCATTTCAACCATGTTTTCATCGAACTCCAAAGAGCTCATAAACTGAAAATATCCACCTACCGGGATTAGCTTCAATGACGATAATGTTAGCAAACTATCCTGATGTGCGAAATTAAATTCGGAAAGTGAAAACCGGTATCGATCTTCTGAGAAGAGAAACCCCAGTGAATCTATAGCAATACTGTGTTGTGGGGAGTTGATAGAGTCTGAATCGGCCATAAATTCGAATGACAAACCTCCATTCAGGTTGAAGGCGTTTATGCGGTTGTTTTCCTTTCCATCTTCGCTTACAATAATCGTTCCGTTGGTCAAATCAAGCGACTCTATTTCGAGCTTTCTTATAGAGGTGTCATCACCGGAATCTTCATCTTCGGATGACAGTGAACTGTCCCAATCTAAAGTGAATGCATCCATTTTAACTTTTGAAAGGAGGATATTTTTTCGAAAAATAAGGGTTGGGTTTATTCCGGAAATGTGGAGGGTATCACTCCGGAAAATGGTGTGGCCATTAATGGTTGATGAAATATCTATTTGGCCGATAGAAACAGCACGTTGCAGCGGTGAAACACGGGCGGATATTATTTCCACACTGTAATCCGGCCCCAGAGCATCAGCCAGTAGGGATTGAATCTGATCCTGATCAACTCCGTACCGCAGCCATAAGAGCAGGCCCGACAGGATGATCAGTATTGTGATCACTATAATGAATAGTGCCCTTTTCATGGTGATGTTGGATAATGTTGTCTACATATAATACCCATGAAGTATAACTGCTTTTCTATGGGCCTGTTATCATCATCGGACATTTATGTGGTTAAATCTAACTTAACATAAAGGTACAACCTAAGTTAAATAAGTGCGTTATAATGTCGGATTGTATTCTTATAGATATCACAGCACCGGTGTCCGGTTAACCATGGTAATAAGAGAAGTAAGGAAAAAGCAGCTGTTGAACTTATTATAAATGAACGTCTGACTTAAAGCAGGCTTTTTTCAGTATATACTCATGTATTAGTAAAATTGAGCCGTTTCTGGAGAGGCTTCAAAGCGTAGTTAGATTCACAACCATCTTTTTAAGCCGAAAAAAAAGGCAGGCTCAGTAATTGAGCCCACCTCTTTTGGGGGTATACATACTTTTTTAATGATCAGAATTGAACGAATCTTAACTCTGTCTCATTTTTTCACGGGCGTCTTCAATTGCAGATTGTAGATTTTGCAACTCATTTCTCAGAGTAGCTCCATTATTGACCACGTTGTCTGAAATAGAAGAGATTGAATTTATTCCGTCTCTTGTCAAATCGTTCGATAAAAATCGCTCGATCTCATTTATATCAGAAACATACGCCTGGAACGCTTCCTTTACGCCCATATTATTTTCAGCAATCTTGTCGTAGGTCCGTGCAAGTTCGGCGCGGCGCTCATCACTTCGTTGCTGAATTTCAGGATTATCATACTGTTCGCTATCGCTATCCCATGCATCAAAGTAAGCTTTTCCGCTCTCTTCCATCTTGTCGGCATTTTTAGAAAAATCTCTCTCCATGTTTTTAATTCTGTCGGCGTTATCCGAAAACAGGTCAAAGGCTCTCTTTAAATCTGCCTGTCCCGGTTTTGTAAGTTCATCCAGGGAGTTGTTAATGGCATCAATCTGCACAATAATGCGTTTGATATCATTGTCTACCGTTTCCATTGTGGATTGAACGTCTGCAGACCGCTGCAGTCCCGTAGTAGAGCAGGCAGATACAGCAAATACGGAAGCCAAACATATCAGTAGTATAGAGTGTCCGGTGTTCATAAAATTTTTCATAATCGATCAGATTGTTTCCCACACCTTGTGGGACAGTTGTGAAATAATTATCACAATTAAATATCATCATTATGATGGTAAGAACCCTTACAAGTAGCTGTCTGAGGATTACATAGATTACTGAAAAAACGTCAGTTTGGGATAAGATTTTGTAGAGGAGCCTCTCATCGCTAGTTGCGAAGGGTATGGCAATAGAGATCTTTAGCAAGATGCCGGAGAGATCGTTCTGTTAGTATAGAACAAAATGTGACGAAGTGGATAAGTAATAGATTCTATGTCAGAGAATAAGTACTTGAGGCAATTCATTAATATGATAAGTCCTCTCACTTTTCATGCCGTTAGTACAATTTGCACCTTTAAGAAAGGTTTTACATCAAATTAATTATGCCCTAACCTCACTTAAAAAATTTATGTCAGGAGCTTGTTTTCGTTTTTTCAGGATCTTGGTTACTAAAGTGCTGTTTTGCTATTTCTTCGCGTTCCTTTTTCAAACGCTTAAACTCGTGAGGAGAGAGGCCCGTAACTTTTTTAATCTGGGCAATCAGATAGTCCTCATTTTTGTAATTAAGGATATCTGCCATTTCTTCAAGAGGCATATCTTCGTATAGCAGCATCTCTTTGGCACGTTCTATTTTTTGGATAATGATAAACTGCAGGATCGACATGCCTTTTACGTCCGAAAATATTTTCATGATCGACATGCTCTGTTCGCCCGCATATTCACTGAGGAGATCTGAAAATTTTAGTTTGGGAAGTTCATCTGTATAGTGAATTACCTGAACAATAGTATTTATGATCCGGTTAATTATCTGACTTTCATTCTCACTAAGCAAAATCAGTCCAAACTTCTTTAAGCTCTTTTTTAACTCCTCGTATTGGACTGTAGTAATCTCGTCGAGGAAATGAATGGCTCCCTGTGCAGTGATTATATAGTTAATCTCCATCTTGTCCAATGTCGATTGCAGGACCACTTTGTCACGCAAACAGACCATATATTTCACATAAAGTATTTTACCGGATGTATCTGCCAACTTATTATTTTTTTTATACTTTTTAATTGTATTGAAATTATTAACCGTAGAATCAATCATCTAATGTCGTTATTAATTGAGAATGTATATTTCCTGGTTTTGTGATTTATCTGTGGAGGTTCCCCTCTACAGATTTGATTAAAAAAAAGAGGATGGCAGTCTCTCTCTTCCTGCCACCCTCTCGCTCTCTGTGTAAAAATAAATCCGTTTTTTCACGACCATCTTACGGTGCCCAATTCTTCCAGTCGCTGCTCTAATATTTCTGATGTGAGTATTTTCCCGGTTATGTAATCTCGTATATCGTCGTTTCTAAAATATTCATCTATCGATTTTATTGATTCACTAACATTCATGGCGAATAGCAGAGATTTTTTCTCTCCGGCTTTATTCCCTTTCAGATAATACTTTTCTGCATTCCTGTATTGAGCTATAAAGGTTTGTATGTAGATTCGATTCTGAACGCCATCTACATAACTGTCGTAATTCGACATCACGCCGCGGCATTTGTTTATATCAATTTCTTCCAGTTCAGATAGTACTTTATATAAGTTATTTAATGGGGTCATTAGCTTACCTCTTCATATCCGCTTTTAATTAAAGTTGATATCATTTTAAAACGGTCGTTCGCCTTGATTGAGTTACGGGAGTGAGCCGGTATGATAATTGATTGGCCGGTATCCAGCAGGTTTGACTTTCCATCAATAATGATTTCAGCTTTCCCGTCAATAATCTGGATATACGTATCGAATGGAGATGTTCTCTCTTCCAGTTTCTCACCGGTGTCAAAAGAAACAGCACTGATATTTCCGGTCGTCTTTTTGATAATCGTTTTGATTACAACCGAATCCGGTACATATTCGATTATCTCTACGATAATCAACGCTTTCGATTTTTCGACCTCCAATTGCTCCTTAACTTCCTTCGTTTCTTTTGGTTTATTATTCATATTCATCATATCGAATTAACGCATTACCGATTCTCTTGAGTGATATTCTTTATTCCATGAGAATCCGTTTCCCACTATTTAAGAGCTGTTCTTCTGATTTTTACTTTTGATAATATTGGAAAACTCTACTCCACTTGCGTTACAACCGGATATTCTATTCTTATATAATTTACAGTTTTGAGGATTTATTACTCTTCATGCGACCTCTTTTACGTTCTTACTTAGCTGAAAAGTCGGATAATGATTATTCCATCAAATTCGGCAGCTGTTTTGGGCGACCTTCAACTACCATTGAACTGCATAGTTCAACATAGATTTCAATAGTTTCTGCACGGATAACTTAACTTCATGTACATTAGATTTATCTAGTAGATCTCTTGAATTTATGAAGTTTAATCCGTCTGTTAGGAAAGGTTATATGTTCAGGTTGTGAGATGGGAGACTAAAATCTTGTAGAGAAGCCCCAAAAGAGTGTTCTACCTTAACTTCAATTGCAGCCATAATCAATAAAAGATTTTTCACGCCATTAGTCCTGAAAGGGTAC